>NZ_JACBXC010000202.1 GCF_013870535.1 Streptomyces phytophilus
ACCACGCTGCTGCGCGGGGCCAGGACCCCGCCCGACTGACGGTCGGCACACGCGCGTTGGCGGGTCCGGGTGCGCCGACGCAAGGTTGCCCGGGTCGTCCCCGGGCATTCCTGCGGCGGCGCCAGTCGGAGCAGGTGGCCGCGTACGGTGCATCGGCACGCAAGCCCTGAGCACGCCCAAGCCCCGCACCCCCGCGGCCCACCCCCGCGCCCAAGAGCGCGCCGTGGGGCGCCTTCAGCCGGCGCCCCACGACGCCCCGCGGCGGCGGGTCCGCTCAGCCCTGCAGCTGACCGCGGTAGCCGACCGGCCCCTCGCCCGGGAACTGCGCGGTCCCCTCGAAGTTGTTGCCGCCGTCGAAGAACGTGACGGAGCCGTTGCCGGCCTCGCCGCTCCACGTCACGGTCGTGCCCGTCGCGGGCGGTGCGTCCCCCGGGACCACTTCGTTCCGGTTCGCGATGCTGAGCGACAGCGGCTGGTCCTCCTGCCAGCCGCCGCCCCCTGTGTGGATCTCGGTGTCGTACGTGGCCATGGGCTCGTCCTTCCTGCGCCGACCTGCGGGCGGCAACTCGCGCGCCCCGCGCGGTTCTTCCCTCCCCAGGCGGCGAAGGCGACGGACGCAGGTGTTCCGCCTGCCGAAACCACCCCGGGGGAGGAGCCCCTGGACACAGGGGCGAGCCCATCGCCCCGACGGGCCGCCGCTCAGCAGTCGGACGGTGCCGGTTTCCCGGCCAGCCGGTTTTCCAGCCACAGGTACGCCGCCGGGTACGACGCCACCGCGCCGCCCACGTGCGTCGGCGCGACGTTCGTCGAGACGTCCACCGTCGCGCCCTTCGCGCACCAGTCCGCGACGAGCTCCTTCCCGACCGCGTACGGGATCACGTCGTCCAGCACGCTGTGCGAGACGAACACCGGGACCTCCGGCTTCCGCGCGCCGATCCGCTGCTCCTCGACGACCTCGCGCCACGGCGACGCGTTCATGTAGTCGGTGATGGGCCGGCCGTCGGCGGTGAGGGTCTTCGACTGCAGGAACGGGTAGCGCAGTACGGCCTCGGCCGTGCACGTCTCCGCCGCCTCGGCCATGACCTGCCTGCCGCGGTCGTTGAGGTACGGGTCGAGGTCGACGTCCGAGCCCTCGGCGAGGCCGGCGACGGCGAAGCCGAGGAACGCCGCGTACAGGGAGCCGTCGAGGTTGCGCCCGACCGCCGCGAGGTCCGCGGGGACGGCGCCGGAGGCGACGCCCTTGACGTCGAGGTCGGGGGCGTAGGAGCGGGCGAGTTCGGCGGCGGAGGCGGCTGCGCCGCCGCCCTGGGAGTAGCCGTAGACGGCGACGGGGCCGTCGTCGGGGAGGTTCGCGGCGGGCAGGCGCTGCGCGGCGCGTACGGAGTCGAGGACGGCCTGGCCCTGGACGGCGCGGTTCATGTAGGTGTGCAGGCCCGGGGTGCCGAGGCCCTCGTAGTCGGTCATGGCGACGCCGTAGCCGCGGGCGAGGAGGCCCTTGACGAACAGGCCCTCGTACTCGGTGCCGTTGGCGAGCTGGCGCGACGGCGCGCACTGGTCGCCGAGGCCCTGGGTGCCGGCGGCGTACCCGATGACGGGGCGCTCGCCGGGTCCTGACCAGGCGGACTTGGGGGTGATGACGGTGCCGGTGACGGCGACGGGCGCGCCCTGGCCGTCGGTGGAGCGGTACATGACGCGCTGGACGTTCGCGTCGACCTTGAGGGCCTTGAGCGGGTCGAGGTAGTAGACGGACGGCTCGGAGCGGATGACGTCGCCGTTGTCCGCGGGGAGCGTGGCGGGCGGCTCGTAGAACGGCGGCCGCTCCGCCGCCGTGGCGGCGGCGAGCGGGAGGGCGACGGTGGCGGCGACTGCCGCTGCGGTGGTGCCGGCGAGCGTGCCGAAGGCACGCCGGAGGGTACGGCCATGCATGCGGGCGACTCCTCGGAGTGCGACTCTGCCAACGGAAGTTACTGACTTGTCAGTAAGAAAGCGCGCCCTCCGCGGACATGTCAACCCTCCGCGCACGCACGGCCGTACGCCCCGTCCCCCGCACCCCGGGCGTCAACTGATGTCGAACAGCGGCCCGGTGAGGGTGAGCCCGAGGTCGTCGCCCACGTACGAGAAGAACCCGAACAGCATGAGCGCCGCCCCCGCCAGCGCGATGTTCTTGTTGAAGTGGACCATCTCCGTCTGCTTGGCCTGCCCGTCCTCCTCCTTCCAGAACGCGTGCATCAGCAGCGCGGTCGGCACCAGGAACACCACCAGCAGCAGCGCCCCGAGGTCCGCCCACACCCCCAGCAGCACGCTGAGCCCGCCCACCAGCAGCAGCACGCCGCTGCCGGCCGTCGCCGGCCCGGCCGCCGGTACGCCCTTGGCCGCGGCGTACTGTCCCATCTGCTTGGTCTGCGTCAGATGGCCGACCGCGGAGCTGAGGAAGAGGGGGACGAAGAGAATCCGGCCGATCAGTACCAGAACATCCATCGAAGCCTCCGGCCACGAGAAGTAGTTGAGGACACAACTATGCCCCGGGCGCGGCCGCGTCAAGCACAAGGGCGCCCCAGGAGTGCCCGTCGTGCGCGCCCGGCCCGTACGCCCCACCCGGTCCGGCGAAAATCACACCCGCCGCCGTACATCCATCGGGCACCCTCGTGAGTCCGGACAGGGAGCGGCGAAGCCGCCGCGCCTGCCGTGAGGCTCGCGCCGGCGCCGCGCGCAGCGCGCAAGCGCAGCGTGCACGCGCGCCGCGCACCGACATTCGGAGCATCGGAGCAACTGCCTTGACAACAACAGAACACAGCGTCCGCCCGCGCCGTACGGGCACCCGGTTCCGTAAGGCGACCGCCGGCGTCGTGGCCGCGGGTGCCCTGCTGGCCGTGGCCCCGATGGCCTCTCCGGCGAGCGCGGCCGAGGCCGCCGCCGCGCCCACGGTCTCCGCCAAGGGCGCGTTCCTGATCAACGGGTCGACGGGCGCGAAGGTCTTCGGCAAGGGATCCGACACCAAGCGGCAGGTCGCCAGCACCACGAAGATCATGACCGCGCGCGTGGTGCTCAGCCAGCCGAACCTGAACCTCGACAAAAAGGTCACCATCAAGCAGGCGTACCGTGACTACGTCGTCAACAAGGGCGCCAGCACCGCAGACCTGAAGACCGGCGACAAGGTCGCCGTCGGCACGCTGCTGTACGCGATGATGCTCCCCTCCGGCTGCGACGCCGCGTACGCCCTGGCCGACACGTACGGCTCCGGCAGCACCCGCTCGGCGCGGGTGAAGTCGTTCATCAAGAAGATGAACAGCAAGGCCGCCTTCCTCGGGATGACGAACACCAAGTTCGACTCCTTCGACGGCATCTCTTCCACCGGGAACAACTACTCGACGCCGCGCGACATGGCGAAGCTGGCGAAGAGCGCGTACGGCTACTCCGGCAAGTTCCGCGAGATCATCTCCAAGACGAAGGCCGTGCGCTACGGCACCGCGAGCAACGGCAACCGCCGCACGTACACCTGGCACAACACCAACCAGCTCCTCGGCTCCTACAGCGGCGCCAACGGCATGAAGACCGGCACCACCACGCCCTCGGGCCCGTGCCTGGTCTTCACCGCCAAGCGCGACGGCAAGGTCTACATCGGCGTGGTCCTCAACGCCAGCGACCGCTACAGGGACGCGGCCAAGCTCCTGGACTACGGCTTCGGCAGCCGCACGGCAAGCACGATGCAACTCCGCCAACTCCCGGAGAACGCCCAGCGCGACTGATCCCGCCCCGCGGGCCCGGACTGCGGTCCGGGCCCGCGAACCGGCCTCGGCGACACCGCCCGCGGCGTACTCAGTCCTCGATGTCCACGCCGTAGGAACGGGCGAGGGCGGCGAGGCCGTGGTCGTAGCCCTGGCCGACGGCGCGAAAGCGCCAGGCGTCCGCGCGACGGTAGATCTCGGCGAGGAGCAGGGTGCGCTCGGTGGTGGCGGCGTCGAGGGTCGCCTGGGCGACGGGAGGAGCCGCCGTGCCGGGAGCGGTCACGATCTCGATGGGTCCCACGTCGCCGAAGGTCGCGGCGCCGTCGATGGCCGCCGCGATCACGATCTTTCGGATACCGGGCCGCAGCCCGACGAGGTCCATCGTCACGGCCTGTTCACTGGGCGCCTCGGCGGCGAGGCGGACCGTGCCGTCCGGGTTCTCCGCGGCACCGTAGAAGACGAACTGGTCATCGCCGGGGACCTGTTCGTCGCCGTCCACGGCGAACGCGACCACATCGACTTCGCACGGGGTGGACTGCGCCCAGGAGGCGGTGAGGCTCCAGCCGGCCCGTTGGACCGTGGCCGGGAGGTCGACGACTCCGCCCCTGGGCAGCACGGCGGCGAGGGCCGGCCGCTCCTGCGTGTGCGCGTCCGCCGTCACCACCTCGGGTACCTGCCCCAGGAGGCGGCTGAGGGCGAGGCCGGGATCCGGGACGGGGCCGCTGTCGGGTGCGGCCAGCCAGTCCACGCTGTGGAGCGGTAGCCCGAGTGAGCGGATCCTCTCCATGCGCCGATCGTGCCTGCCGTCGCGCAGGCACAGCACGTCCGTCACGCGCGCCGACAGATTGACCGCGGCCGACGCTCCCAACTCCACGATACGGACCCGGGCGGCAGCGGCCTCGTCGTGACGTCCGCCCAGGACGAGCACCCTGCGCCCCGCCAGCGGCTTGTGCGCGCCCCCGGTCCCGGGCGGGGTACGTGTCGCACTGGGCAGCGCCGCCTCCCCGGCGGAGCGCGCAGGAGGCACGGGAGGCGCGAGGACCGGTGAGCGGGAGACTGCGGGCAGCGGCTCGGGCGATGGGGGCGAGGACGGACCGGGAAGCGCCCCCGCCTCCGGCGAAGCCGGCATCGGCGCCGCGCCCGGGGCTCTGCCTGGTCGTACGTCGCCCAGGAGGCGTACGTACGTGTGCTCGTCGAGCAACGGCACGCCCTCCGCCACCGCCCGTCGCAGCTTCGCCGACGAGGTGTCCCGGTCGTTGGTGACCAGCGCGCTCGTGTGCCTGCTCACCGAGGTCATCACGTTGAGCCCGGCTGCCACCGACCTGGCGATCAACTCCTCCCGGGAGATGTCGGTCTCCCCGGTGATCGCTATCTTCATGCCCTGCACCAACGGTGCGCCGTCGGTGAGCCGTCCGGGGTTGCCGAAGGCGCAGGGCGTCTTCGGTACGCGCGGCCTGTACTCCTGCCGCGGCGGACAGGCGACCAGCGGTAACGGCACGCCCAGACCGGCCGCGGACACCAGCGACCCGCGCAGGATGCCGGCCAGGACCCGGACGTCGTCCCCCGCGTCGTGAGGGCGCATCTGCCGCACGCCGTAGTAGGCGGCGAGTGTGTCGAGCCGCAAGTCGGCTGTCGGAGGCGCGATCTGGCGGTTCAGCGCGAGGGTGCACAGCCGCCGGGACACCGGCAGCCAGGAGCGGGCGCGCGCGAACTCGTGCGCCAGGAAGTTGTAGTCGAACTGGGCGTTGTGCGCCACCAGCACGCGGCCCTCCAGGAGCCCGCTCAGTCGGGTGGCGACCTCCTCGAACTTCGGTGCGCCGGCGAGCCGGTCGTGGGTCAGCCCGTGGACGTGGACCGGGCCGGGGTCGCACCCGGGGTCGAGGAGCGTCTCGTACGTGCCCGTCCGCCGTCCCTTCGGGTCGATCGTGGCGACGGCGACGGACAGCACCCGGTCCTGGCCGGGGCGCAGACCGGATGTCTCCACGTCGAGGAGCGCCCAGTCGTGTGCGTAGCCCGGATCCGTCGACCAGACGTCCTCGTTCACCTTCGTCGTCACGGCCCCCACCCCCTGTGCGCACCGATTCCCGCTGATCGGGACCTCGTCGGCGTGCGGATTCTGCCACCGGGGCGCCGCCGTGCCACGGGACCGTTCGGCCCTTACGGGGGCGTGTCGGAGCATTCCCGAACGAGAGGGGCGGTCCGCGGTGTTGCGGCCGCCCCCCTCCCGGGCTCGGGGCTACGTGAACAGGCGCAGTGGGATCGAGGCCGCCATCGCTTCCATGCCCGCGTCGTTCGGGTGCAGGCCGTCGCCGCTGTCGTATGCGGCCAGCAGGCGGCTCGGGTGGGCGGGGTCGCGGGTGGCCGCGTCGAAGTCGACCGTGCCGTCGTACTCGCCGGCGGTGCGGATCCAGTCGTTCACCGTCTGGCGGACCTCCTCGCGCTCCGGGGTGTAGAAGCCGAGGTCGTCGCCCTCCACCGGCAGGACCGTCGCGCCGTGGATGCGCAGGCCGCGGGCGTGGGCCTGGCGGATGAGGCTGCGGTGGCCGCTGATCAGCTCGGCGGCGGTGACCTCCTCGTCGCGGGGGGCGTCGCGGCCGGGGTGGCCGAGGTCGTTGATGCCGAGGAGGACGACGACGTGCCGGGCGCCCGGCTGGTCGAGTACGTCGCGGGCGAAGCGGCGGATGCCGGCCTCGCCGAAGTACGGGGCGTATTTCTCGGCGTTGGAGCCGGGGGGCGGGTTGGGGTCGCGGAGGAGGCGGTTGCCGCCGATGCCGGTGTTGAGGACGCCGGTGCCGGGGCGGCCCGCCTCGTCGCGGAGGCGGCGGGCCAGGACGTCGGGCCAGCGGCGGTTGGCGCCGACGGTGGTGGCGGAGCCGTCGGTGATGGAGTCGCCGAAGGCGACGATCGCCTGCCGGGAGCCGGTGTCCGCCCCCGCGTCGGTCCCCGGTGCGGCGCCGGCGACGGCGATGCCGGCGAGGAAGTACCAGCTGGTGACGGTGCGCTGGGGGTCGACGGCCGGCTTCGCGGCGACGTTCCCGGCGGCGACGTGGTTGCGCTGGAACGCCGACCTGTGCACGGTGTCGGCGGGCGTCGGCTGCGGCAGGTAGACGCTGACCGCGAGGTCGGCCGCCGTCGGTACGTCCAGCGACACCGGGTCGCTCCACCGCCGGGTGCCGGGCGCCAGCGTCACCGACGTACGGCCGCCGAAGCGCACCTGGCGGTCCGTGCCGGGTACGACGGCGGTGCCGTCGCCGGGGACGGAGCGGGCGACGCGGACCTCGCCGACGACGAGGGGTTCCGTGCCGTACCGGTTGGTGAGGCGGATGCGGAGTGCGCGCCCGCCGGCGCTGGTGTGGACGACCTGGCGCAGGGTCTGGTCGGCGAAGGCGGTGGCGTCGGCGGCGGGCGTCGTCG
>NZ_JACBXC010000203.1 GCF_013870535.1 Streptomyces phytophilus
CGCGGTAGCCCTCCGTACGGCTATGCGCGGTCCGTCGGTGCGGAGCCGACGGGCGGGCCGGAGGCATCGGTGCGGGCGCACGTGTAGCCGATCAGGCGGGACGGGGCCGCCTGCGCCGGCACGGTGGCGGCGTCGATGCAGACGAACGTGTAGGTCACCGACGTGCGCGGGATGCCGTGCAGCCAGGCGTTGTCGTCCTTGTCGGGGTTGATCTGAAGCCCGGAGTGCGCGACGGCGTCGGTCTGCCTGTGCGTGTGGGCGAACAGCACCAGTGCGCCGCCGTCGGCGGTCTCCAGCGCGTAGGCGTCCTTGAAACGGTTGGCCCCCGCGGCGAAGGAGGTGGTGCCCGACTCCCCGAATTTGCCGGTCGTTTCGTCGTGGACCTTGATCTGCTGCTTGCTGGCCTTCGTCGGGTGGAAAACCTTGTCGCCGGTGTTCGTCCCACCGGTCGCGAAATTGTCGATCACCGCGGTGCGCAGCACGTCGGCGTCGGCCGCGAGGCGCTTGTTGCCGGTGGCGGCGACCGCGATGGCGTAGCCGTCCTTGTCGAGGGCGACGTCCGGCAGCGTCGTGCCGTTGAGGTCGACGACGGAGACCAGCTCCCAGACGGAGACCAGCTCCCACCGCTTGTCCTTCGGCTGCTCGGTGAAGACGGCGATGCGGCTGGGGTCCTTGCCCTTCTCGCCGGAGAGCGCGGCGGCGAACCAGCGGTCCTGGCCGGCGGTGAAGCGCGGGACGTACAGCTTGGCGCTGGAGGTGTCGTACGACCACGGCTTGTACGGTTTGCGGTCGGCCTTGGGCAGGCCCTCGGTCTCGGTGTAGTCGGAGACGGACATCGCGTACATCGGACCGTCTTCGACGGTGTCGAGCAGAGCGCGGTCACGGTGCTCGTTGGCCTCGTTGTTGATCTTCGAGTAGTGGGTGATGACGGCACGGGCCTGCGTGTCACTGAGCGCGGGCACCGGCTTCGGCGCGGCGGGCGTGGTGGGGTTCGTCTTCGCGGTCGGGGCGTCGCCGCCGCTGGTGCAGGCGTTGGCGGCCCCAGAGAGCAACGCGGCACAGACGAGCAGGGGCAGGGCGCGGCGGGCGGTGTGGATGGGTGTGCTCCAGGGGGACTCGGGCGGGTTCAGCGGGTGCGGGGGGTGCGCAAGGTGCGCGGCGATTGGTGCGGCAAGCGGTGGCGGGTGGACGACTCCGGTCCCTGCTGCGGGTCTGGGGACGGGGCGGGGCGGGGGCTGGTGCTCAGTTCGGTGCCCGGGGCTTTGGTGCGCCGGCAGTGGACCGGGAGCGGTGCTGGGGCGGCTGGGTACGCATCGCGGTCTTCGGGCGGCGGCCGGCAGGTGCCCCGATGGGCGGGGTCCTGGGGGTGTTGACGGCCATGTTCAGGCTGGCGCCGAACCGGTGCGCGAACTGCCGCGCCGACGTCTCCAGCTGGTGATACGAGTCCTGGGCGGTCATCTGGCCGGCGTGCTTGCGGTAGCGGTAGACGGGGACGGGCAGCAGGATTCCGTCGGCAAGGCAGGTCACCGCGAGGGTGCAGTAGTCCTCGCCTTGGACGAGGCCGCCCATGGGTGCCGCCCGTACCAGGTCGGTGCGGGCGAGGATGGTGGTCGGGCCGAGCGGGATCGTGTCCGACGGGTCGGGCCAGAACCGCCAGACGTCCCCGGCCCGGTGCCGGCCGGGCGGGGTGGGGCACCGCCACAGGGCGGTGGTGCCGTCCTCGTGGAGGTCTTCGCTGTATCCCGCGCACCACCCCACCCCGGCCTCCTCCAGGGCGTGCAGCCGCACGGCCATGGCATCGTCGGTGAACTCGTCATCGTCGTCAGCCCAGTTGACGAACTCCGTGCGGACCTCGTTGAGGGCGAGGTTGCGGGCGCACGCGGCGCCGACATGCCGCGGCAGCGGCAGGGAACGCACGCGCGGGTCGGCTGCGAATGGTTCGGGCAGCCGGGCGGGCTCGGCGCCGTCGAGGGCGATCACCGCTTCCCACGGCACCGTCTGCCGGGTGAGGCTGGCGTGCATGGCGGTGAGGTAGTCCAGCCGGCCGGGCTGCGCCCGGGTGGCGATGACGACCGTGATCTTGGCGGGGTCGGACGCGGACAGGGGTTCTCCAGGGGGTGGCGCTAGGGACGGGAGGAGCGCGGGCCGACGGCGGGGTGCGGTCCGGCCGGGGTGGTGGGCACCGGGGGCGACGCGGGGCGAGTGCGTATGGCGGGCGGACGTCCGGGCTTCCAGAGCTGGGGGAAGTCGCTGAACGGCGGTCCGCGGGTCGGTGTTCCAGTCCACGATCGGCCCGCGGTCTGGGTCTTCCGCGTGCAGGTTGATGACCTCGATGCCGTGGGGGTGCAGGACGTATCCCCACTCCGGCCCGCCGGTGGTGCTCGGCGTGACGAGGCGGCGTGCCGCTGGCGCACCGCTCGTGTCGATCACGTTGGCGAGTGTGCGGCTGGGTTAGTCGTCTTTGATGGCGCTCGTTGAAATCGGCCATCCCGTGCTCGGGGGTGGGACACACCTGCTCGCTTCGATTCCCCACCTACAGAGCGCTCCGCGACCGTCGCGTATACGACCAGGAGCGCGGTACGCGCGTGACGCCTCCAGTGCCGGCAGGGCAGAATCCGGCGCATGCGCACGACCGCATACATCGACAACCTGAAGCGCGAGGGCGAACTGCTCGCGGACGCCGCCAAGCAGGCCGGCGAGCACGCCCCCGTCCCGACTTGCCCCGGCTGGACGACGGGCGACCTGGTCCGGCACACGAGCACCTTCCACCGCTGGGCGGCCCGCATCGTCGCTGAGCGGCTGCCCAGGCCCGAACGGGAGGACCCGATGCCTCGGGCGCCGACCGGTGCGGCGCTGCTGCCCTGGTTCCGGGACGGGCACGGCGCCCTGGTGCAGACGCTGCGGACGGCCGACCCCGAGCTGGACTGCTGGATCTTCCTGCCCGGCGCACCGCCGCCGCTGACATTTTGGGCGCGGCGGCAGGCCCACGAAACGGCGGTGCACCGCGTGGACGCCGAGTCGGCGCGAGGCGGCGAACTCTCGCCGCTGAACGTGACCTTCGCGGCCGACGGTATCGACGAGCTGCTGACCGGCTTCCACGCCCGCCCGAGGAGCGCTGTGCGTACCGAGCACCCGCGTACCGTACGGGTGCGCCCGACCGACTCGGACGCGATATGGACCGTACGGCTCTCCCCCGACGCGCCCCCGGCCACCGAACGGTCCGCGATCGGCCTGGCCGACTGCGAGCTGGCCGGCCCGGCGCAGGATCTCTACCTCCTGCTGTGGAACCGGCTGCCGCTCGACGCGGTGACCATCACCGGCGACGCCGCCCTCGCGGAGCTATGGCGCGAGACCTCGGGAGTCAGTTGACGACGTTCACCCGGTGCGCAGCAGCCGCTCCAGCATCGCGCGCTGGAACGGCCGCACCTCGCGGTACAGGTCCCCGGTCGGCGTCGGTGACACAGAAGATGACGTTGCCGATGTCAACCGACTGAGGAACGAAGAGCAGCACTGGCCGATTTCAAAGATCCTCGTCATCTCCGCCGGTCAGCGCGTGACGCAGTTCTTCCGGGGCGCCTTGCAGGAGGTCGGTGCCGAGTTCTGCCCAGTCGGGTGCTGAGTCCGGCACGTCGTCGCCGTCGTAGGGACGTAGACGCCGGCGTATCCGGCGTCGGTGGGGCGGGCGATGAAGGAGCGCGTGGCCACCAGGGTCTACCGTCCACGTGTCTGGCCGGCGGAGGCGGCATCCGGCGAAGCCGGAGGGAGTCCTGAGGGCCGGCCTGGTGCCGGGGGCGGAGGGGCTGGTGCGGGGTCGTACTCGGCGCGCAGGCGGGCGAGGTCGGCTTCGTCCGCGACGGCCAGCACGTCCCGGGCCCGGCTGGCTGCGGCCATCAGCAGTTTGGGCGGGGAGCCCGCGGGGGCGTCGCGGTGCCGGTTGCGCCACTGGGCGGCCTCGACCAGGCAGTCACTGACGGCCTGCAGCACGGGTGCGGCAGCATCCAGCAGGTGCTGGGTGACGGCGCTGACCTCGGCCGGGCTCTGGGCTGCTGCCAGTGCCGAGCGATAGGCGGCCAGGTCGAGTTCCGGCAGGGCGCTGTCGGGCAGCGGGTGGTCGGCCAGGAACGGCGCGGCGTCGGCCTGCGCCCACGTGATCAGGTCGAGACGGGTGGCCGTGTGGTGTTTGGCGGCCTCGATCTGTTCGGTGTCACGGCCGACGTTGTCGTAAGCCTCGAAGTCGGGGTGCGAGAACAAGAAGTCTCCGGGTCGGGGTGGTGGTCAGGGGGAGCGGGCCGGCCCTGGCCGGTGTGGCGCGGGAGGGGCAGCGGCGGCTGGGACCGGGGGGGCCTGCAGGGTGTGAAGGTGGTCCGCGGCCTGGTGGAGGCGGTGGGAGGTGGCCGCGAGGTGGGCGTGGGCGGCCTGGATCCAGTCGAGTTCGACGGGCGTGGCCCGCTTGGTCCGGTTCCCCACCGAGTCGAACGGCGCAGTCTCGTCGATCGCCCGGGCTCCGGCCGGCGCGATCACTTCGCCGAGCGCGGCCAGGGCACGTCCCGCCGAGGCAGCCGCCAGTGTCAGCTCGGTGATCACGAACCGTTCGAGGGCGGTCCTCCGGCCGCCCGCGCCGGCGATGCGGGTCATGTCCGCGTCGTGGATCAGGCAGGTGAGCAGGCGCGCGATGGCGTGCGCGCTGTCGTGGAGGTCGCACAGGCGCGGGGGGTGGTAGGGGTCTGCGAAGGGCACAGCATCGGCCGTATAGTGGGTGCGCTCGGCGAGGGTGCGCAGATGGTAGATCGCGCCGCGAACGGCGCCCGGACGATGGTCAGCGGGCACGCGGAGGGCGTTGGCCCCGCACCTGGGGCGGGGTAGCGGCTGGTCCTGCCGGTGTGCCGGCGGTCCGGAGGTTCACGCCGATGCCCGCGGACGTCAGCGCGTGGGCGACCGCCTGCAGACGCCGGGCCTGTTCGTCCCCCGGGTACTCGGCGGACAGGACGAAAGCATCCCGGTGCGGGAAGTAGCAGAAGCCGGCCATGAACAGCGCGCCGCGCGCCTCGGGCGGAACCTGCGTATACGGCGCCCCGAAGGTCCCGTCGGGATACCAGGTCAGGGTCACGACCTTGCGGACCGGGCGCGGCGCCGGCAGCCGGGGCGGGGCGGGCCGTTCGGCGACGTGGCGCCGCAGAGCCTGCAGGGCTGCGGTGTATGCGGGCAGGAGCCGCCGGGAAATCAGGGCCGCGGCGCGCACCGGATCGGCGGGCACCGTGATGCCGCTGGGCCCATCGATGCCGTCGAAGTGGTGCTCCATGATCGCGCCGTCGTCGGGTGCGAGGGGAGCGATGACGAACTCGGCGGACTTCAGCGGCCGGTGGGTGACGTACAACTGCTGGACGCCGGGTCCGTGCATCACCGCATCGTCGATGTGGACGTACTCCTCGATGAGGGAGGCGGCATGGCCGGCTTCGTCCCATAGCCGTTCGAGGATGGAGTAATGCTCCGGGCCGGTGGTGGCGGGGTTGAACCGGATGGTCCAGTGGCCGGGAAGCCGGCCGGCCACGGCCGGGGCGAAGGCGGTCAGGTCGGGACGGTGCGGGGGCATGGGTACCTGCGCATGAGGTCAGGGACGGCGCGCAAAGGCGGCGGAGGGGGCGGTCGGGGCGGCATCGCGAGACGGCCCGGTTCTGTTCTGCAGCCGCCGGTGCTGTGGGGTGGTGGCGTGCTGGTAGGTGTGGATCAGGTCCTTGAGGTGTTCGATGGCGTCGGCTCGGCGCGCGGCCAGGATGTCGAGGGCCAGGGCGCTGTTCTGCAGGATGCCGAGCGAGTTGATCTGCATGCGTCCCTCTGCGACGCGGTGGAGATCGTCGGCAGTCCGCTCGGCAAGGGTGGTGAGCTGCTTGTGTACGTCGTCCAGGCGGCGGGATGCCATCACCACCAGCTGAGCGAGCATGTCTTCGGCGCTGCCGGGGGTGTGGAGGTGACGCAACTGCGTGTGAGTCGTGGCCAGGCGGGCGACGATCGCTTGCGCTCCGGGGAGGTCGTCGCCCTGGCGGCGCGCGGCCGGAGTTTCCGTCCGATCGGACGCGCCCTCAGCAGCCACGGCTGCTTTCCCGCGCGGTGGGCGCACGGGGCGCTGGCCTCGGGTGAGCGGCGCCGGGCTTCGGCTTGAGACAGGGCTCGTCGCCGAACTCGTAGGCGGGGGTTTCCGAGTTGCTGTGGTGGGCTTGGTGCTGCAGGGGATCTCCTTGCGGGGATGCTGGAGGTGGTCGGCGGCTCGCGGGCTAGCGGCGGGGACCGCTCGGGCCAGGTGGCGGCGGCGCGGGGCTCTCGTGCGGGGAAGGCTTCTGGATGAAGCGGTGGAGGTCGAGGTGCTCGTCGAGTTCCTTGGCCGCGTCGCGCAGCAGTTCTGATGCACGGCGCAGATGGGCGCGTGCGGATGCGTGCTGGATGACCATGCGGTTGTCTCGCTCGACCCGGTCGGCCGGGCCGGAGGAGCGGTGCAGGAAGTGGGCGATCTCGGCGGTCTCGGCGAAAAGCGGTGCGGCGTGGCTCGCCTTGGTGGCCGCGGTCGCGAGGCGGCCGAGTACGGCGCGGCCTGCGCGGTTGGTGCTGTGGGGGCTGCGGGCGAAGTCGGCTGTCAGCCGGGTGACTTCATGGGAGAGGTTCTGCGCGTCGGCGGCGTGACGAGCAGCTCCGCGTAGGAGGGCGTGTCCGGCGCACGGCCGTCGGCGTTGAGCAGATGTGTCCGCGCGCTTGCTTCGAGGAGTTGGGACGTGAGGGTGTCGAGCGCGCGGATGAGGCGGAGGGCGTCGGTGCGGGGTATCAGTTCGCGCTGCATATCGGGACTCACGAGCCTCCTGCTAATACTGGGTAGAGAAGTGAAGTCGGTCGCGCAGGGAGTTCTAGTCGCAGCGCGGATGATTCTGCCCCGGAATGCACTGACTTGAGTGTCGTTGCAGTCGAATCTCGGGAGGGGTCCCGTGGCGCACGGCGTAGCCTGGTCGATCCGTCGAGCGCAAGCGGGGTGACACCTTCAGTGGCATGGTCAGACGAGTCCCTGAACAGCCGCGCACGGAGAAAGAGTCGACCATGGACCTCGGAGGGCGGAGCCCACTGCCTCCAGCCCCGAAGGTCAGCAGAACTGCAC
>NZ_JACBXC010000204.1 GCF_013870535.1 Streptomyces phytophilus
ACATCCGCCAGCCGCGTATCCGCCTCGACGAGGTCCGCCACGGCCAGTTCGAGACGCTGCCGCGTCCGCTCCGGCAGTTCCTCACGCTCCGGGTCGGCGGCCTCGCGCTGCGCCTGCTGCCACGCGGTGTCCCCGTCGAGCCGCTCCAGCACGGCATCCACGGCGGTGTCCACGGTCTCCTGCGCCTCTTCCGGTACGGAGAGCGCATCGGACACGGTCCGCCCGGCCAGCATCGCCGCGCGCCGGCATAACCAGCCCACCACCACACCGGTGATGCCCGACTCCAGCATGAGCCCTCCCCTTTTCCTACGGCATTGCCCAGGCGGTACCGCCGGTGGTCCTCATGGAGGTGGTCGGCGACTCCTGCCATGCGTGGAGCAAGTGATCACGACGGGGCACCGACTTGCACGAACGCGCCGACGCGGCCTGTGACCAGCCAAGATTACCGTCAGCAGGCGAGGCTGATCACCGGCAAATTCAGCCATCATGTGCGCTGGCATGCCCTGGCCGTGGTGTCAGCGCGGGGCTCTCCGGTCGAAGTCGCGCTGGCGTGCCTGGATCTCGGAGGCGTTCGCGACGGTCCAGTCGTAGAGGCGAGCGAACGGCTCACGCAAGGATTCGCCGAGGGAGGTGAGCGAGTATTCGACGCCTACCGGCGAGGTCGGCAGCACGCGGCGCTCGACCATCCCGTTGCGTTCGAGCCGGCGCAAGGTCTGCGTGAGGACGCGTTGCGTGATGCCCTCAAGGCGGCGCTTGATCTCGTTGAACCTGCGTGGTTCGACCAGGACCGCCATCACCATCATCGACCACTTGTCGGCGATCTGATCGAGGATCGGCCGACTCGGACAGTCGGGCCGAAACACCACGTCGTGCTCACCGATGGCCCGGTAGACGGCCTCAGAAGTGGCCATGGCGGTATCCTCCACGATCCCTAGGATGCCTGAAGTGCGTTATTGACGCAGGTCAAAGACGGTTTCACGGTAGGTATACAACAGGAACCGGGGTTCTGCCAGATACCTAGGAGAAAGCCATGGGCCACGACGCCTACCAGACCTTGCGGGTCAGCCGGAAAGACGGAGTCGCGCACGTCACGATCGACAACCCGCCGGTCAACGTCCTCAGCGTCGCGGTGATGACCGATGTGCGGCGCCTGCTCGCCACGCTGGCCGGCGACGACACCGTACGCGTCATCGTGTTCGACAGCGCGGACCCGGACTTCTTCCTCGCCCACGTCGACATGACCGCCACCCCGGACGCCCTCGCCGGACTCATGGCCGACCTGCCGGACGGGGTCAACGTCTTCCAGGCCATGGGGGAGCAGCTGCGCCGCCAGCCTCAGGTGACCATCGTCAAGCTCGCAGGCAAGGCGCGCGGCGGCGGAGCCGAGTTCGTCGTGGCCGCGGACATGGCGTTCGCGGCGATCGGCAAGGCCGGGCTCGGCCAGATCGAAGCCCTCATGGGCATCGTTCCCGGCGGCGGCGGCACGCAGTACCTCACCGAGCGCGTCGGCCGTAACCGTGCCTTGGAGATCGTGCTCGGCGCCGACCTGATGGACGCCGAGACCGCCGAGCGGTACGGCTGGGTCAACCGGGCGGTCCCCGCCGACCGGCTCGACGACTTCGTCGACCGCCTCGCCGGTAACATCGCCGCGTTGCCCGGTGGCGTCGTCGCGGCAGCCAAGCGCGCCATCGTCCTCCGCGATCATGCTGATGGCCTGGTGCGGGAGAACGACGCCTGGGCCGGACTCGTGTTTCGCCCCGCCACAGCACAGCTCATGGGCGCCGGGCTGGCCAACGGCGCCCAGACCCGGGACGGCGAACAGGACCTTGAGGGTCTGTTCCGCGATCTCGCCGGGTAGCTGAATGGGAAGCCGTATCCCAGCCGCGCCTGGTTCGTTTATTTCTGCTGGTCAGCATGGTTTCGTTCGGGGCGAGGGAGGAAGCCGCGCGGTCGGCCGGGGTGTGGAGGCCGCGGAGATCCCTCTCTTCATGCGCGTGCCCGGGACGGCGTTGAACAACGCCGTCCCGGGCACGCGCAGCCGACCCCCTGCGGCTCCGCGAGCGGGTCCCGAACCGCGCCGGTGGCTGCCGGTTCAGCCCGTCTTGACGGGGGTCAGGGTGAATCCGTCGTTGGGCTTGCCCGCGAGGAGGTCGGCCAGCCCGCCGCTGAGGGCGTACGCCGTGCCGCGCGGTCCCGCGGTCACGTCGTTGGTGACGGGATCCTTGACGGTGTCGGTGACCGTCACCGTGGCTTCCTTCCAGCCGTCGCCGGGCTCCACGTGCTGGATCCGGGCGGGCTTGCCGGACAGCAGACCACTGCTGACCGCCGTGATCGAGCCGTCCTTCAGCAGCCGCATGCCGGCCGCCGGGGACGCCAGCGGCGCGGCGAGCTTCACCGGCTGCGCCTTTTCGGGGTGCTGTACGGGTACCCGTACCAGGGAGCCGTCGGCCATGGCGATGATCAGCTGGTTTCCCCGCACCCATTCCACCGCTGACATGCCGACATCGTCGAGGAAGTCAGGGATGTCCAAGTCGCCCTGGAGCAGGTCGCTCCGGAGGAAGACCGAGGCGCGGCCTTCGGTGTCGATGCGGTACACCGTCGGGGTCAGCTCATCCACGGCGTAGACGGTGCCGTCGGGCGCCACCGTCACGTCGGAGATCAGGTGCTGCTTGCCGTCGAGGGTGATCGCCGTCAGATCGGTGCACCACTGCTGCTTCCCGGTGGCCAGGTCGTAGCTGCCCACGCCGGCGACGCGGAACGGGGCGTCCTTGCGGGAACGGTCGGCGGTGCCGTAGTCCACATTGCTGACCAGGACGCGGCCGCGCTCGCGGTCGACGTGGACGGCCTGCGCCGAGACGAGTTCCGGGTCGTCGATGAAGGTGCGTACCTTTCCGTCCGGACTGACGGCGAAGACCTTGCCCTGGCTCAGCGAGCCGGCGAAGAACGTCTTCGAGCGGGCGTCGAAGTCCAGCGAGTGCGGGAAGACGTTCGGCCCGTCGGCCTTGATGGGCAGGGGCGTCTTCTGCCTGCTCTGCTGGGAACCGGAACTCGATACGGAGGCGGAGGCGGAGGCATCGGAGGAGCCGTTCGCGGCCAGTGCCGTCCCGGTGGCCGCGGCAGCGACAAGTGCGGCACCCGCGATGGCCATCTTCTGCTTCGTCTTCTTCATCGTCCTTGTTTCCTCTGGAGAGTCGGGAGTCGGGAGGTACGTGCGAGAGCTGTTTTCCGGCGGATGGCGCAGAAAGGCGCGGGTGACCGGGCCCGCGGCACTTTTCTGCCGTCCTCGGGCCAGGGGTGTAACGCTCTGAGCGGACTGCGGACTTACCGCCGTCGGCCGGTCGGGCGAATCAGGAGTGCACGGGAGGAACGACGTGTGCCCGGGTGCCGTCGGCGGAGCCGGTGGCGGCCGGCCTGTCCGCGGAGGGCTGGAGGGTCTGGTTGAGCAACTGCAGGGCAGCCTGAGCGGCGGAGCCCGGCGCAGCCGTCGTCACCACCACCCGCAGCCCCTGCTGACGGGGCACGGACAGTGAGTGCTGGAGCACGTCCAGCTCCCCGATCATCGGGTGGCGCATCCGGTACTCGGCCATGTCCCAGGCGCGCACCCGCTGCTCGGCCCACAGCGTGGCGAACTGCGGACTGCGCATGGTCAACTCGCCTATGAGGGACGCCAGCTGCGGGTCGTTCGGATATTCGCCGACCGCCTGCCGCAGCTTGCCCACCACGTCCCGTGCCTTTCTGGGCCAGTCCACGTACAGGTCGCGGGTGTGGGCGTCCAGAAATACCAGCCGGGCGGTGTTGGGCCGCGTGGCGGCCTGATCCGGACTGTCCGGGGCCACATGCCCGGCGAACAACGCATGCCCGGCACGGTTCCACATCAGGACGTCCGAGCGCCGGCCGACGACGACCACGGGTGAGTCCCCGAAGGAATCCACCAGTTGGCGCACCGCCGCGGTGACACGCTCGGCCGGGAGCCGGCGGCGGCTCTGCCGGGCGTCGCCGGACAGGGTGTGCAGGTGGTGCCGCTCCGCGTCGTCCAGCCGCAGGGCGGTGGCCAGCGCGTCGAGGACCTGCGGCGAGGCGTTGAGGGACAGCCCTTGTTCGAGCCGGATGTAGTAGGCGACGCTGACACCGGCCAGCTGGGCCAGCTCCTCACGCCGCAGCCCCGGCACGCGCCGCCGGTCCCCGTAGTCCGGCAACCCCACGTCCGCCGGCTTCAACTGCGCGCGACGCGTGGACAAGAACTCACCGAGGGACGTGCCGTGCGTGCTGTCGTTCATGCGATCGAGGGTAGGCAGACTCTCGACACCTAGCCTGCCCCTGGGAGTAGCAGACACCGACCCGGTCACGGACACGCGTACCGAGGAAGGCGATCACGGCGGCGACCTCGCGGGCGTCTCCCGGCCGGTTCAGCGGGACGCCGGGACGGTCCTTGTCGCGTACGTCCGTCCATGCCTTGCCCGGCCAGTCGCACGGCGGTGGCCCGTCCGATACCTGAGTCGGCTCCGGTGACGACGGCGCCCCGGGCCTCGGGCATGACGCCTCCTCCAGCTCGCGGAAGGTGTGTGTACCCGCGCCGGTCCGGGCCACGCGCCGCGTTGCTCCGGGTGTCGCGCTTCGCCGGCGCATCATCCGGGACCTGGGGCTCCTGCCGCCGGCGGCAGGTCGGCGATCTCGAAGTGCTCGACGGTGCGGTCGTAGTCGAGGAGGACGGACCGGGCCTCGGGCTCGACCGCGGCGACGGCGGTGTCGGGGCCGGTGAGGGCGCGTACGGCCGCGTAGGACTCCCACACGGTCAGCACGCGTATCCGTACGAGCCGCGCGTCGGTCCGGGTCAGCAGAAAGGCCGAGTGGAAGCCGGGCAGCGTACGCAGCCGCGGCAGTACGGCGCCCGTGAAGTGCCGGGCGTACTCCCCGGCGCCCTCGGGGGTGGCGGTGGCGCCCCAGTCACGCAGGATCATCGCGATACTCCTCTCGTACGGTGGCGGGTACTCCCCGCCGGAAGTCTCGGCCCGCCGGCGCGGCGCCCGGCTCCCCACCGGGCTGTGCCGTCTCCCGGACGCCTGCGCCTACAGTGGCCGGATGGCTGCCTGGCACCTGTCCCGCACCTTCGAAAGCACCTCCGGCGTCGTCCGTTGGGACCGACTCGGCGACCCGGACGCGGAGCCCCTGGTGCTGCTGCACGGCACACCGTTCTCGTCGTACGTCTGGCGTCCCGTCGCCCGGGCGCTGGCCAACCGCTGTCAGGTCTACGTCTGGGACATGCCCGGCTACGGCGGCTCGGAGTCGACCGTGGGCCAGGACCTCTCCCTGGACGCGATGAGCGGGGTCTTCACCGACCTCCTCGACCACTGGGGCCTGGCCCGGCCCCTGGTGGCCGCGCACGACTCCGGCGGGGCCGTCGCCCTCGGGGCCCATCTGCTGCGCGACGCCCGCTACCGCGCCCTCGCCCTGGTCGACGCCGTCTCCCTGCCGCCCTGGGGCAGCCCCTTCTCTGCCCTGGTCGGTGCGCATGCGGACGTCTTCGCCCGGCTCCCGCTCCCGGTGCACGAAGCGGTGGTGCGCGAGTACGTGCAGTCCGCCAGCAGCCCCGGACTCCACCCCGCCGACCTCGACAGGCTGGTCGGCCCGTGGCTGGGCGAAGCGGGCCGCGCGGCGTTCTACCGCCAGCTCACCCAGCGCCTCGACGACCGGCGCTACACGGACGCCATGCAGCCCCGCTACTCCGCAATCGACCTGCCGGTCCTCATCTGCTGGGGCGAGGACGACACGAGCTGGGTGCCGCTCCCCCGCGGCCACGAACTCGCCGCGCTCATCCCCGGCGCCCGGCTGCACACCCTCCCGGACGCCGGCCACCTCGCCCCGCTCGACGCCCCGGCCGAACTCGCCACCGCCCTCCTGACCTTCCTCACGTCCGTGCCCTGACGACCGGCGGTCGCCGGGGCCTCCTCGTACCCGTGCCCCGCTCACGTGGCCGCGAGGGCTTCGGTCGGCGGCAGGCGGGCGGCGCGGACGGCGGGGTAGAAGCCCGCGAGCGCGCCGATGGCGAGGGTGGCGCCGACACCGCCGGCTATCGCCCAGAGGGGTACGACGGCGGGCCAGCCCTGGTACGTGGCGTAGCCGGCGGTGACGCCGATGCCCAGCAGCACCCCGCCGACCCCGCCGAGGGCGGACAGCAGCAGCGACTCGCACAGGAACTGGGTGCGTATCTGGCCGCGGGTGGCGCCCAGCGAGCGGCGCAGGCCGATCTCCGCGCGCCGCTCCAGCACCGAGATGACCATGGTGTTGGCCACCCCTACCCCGCCGACCAGCAGCGCCACCGCACCGAGTCCGAGCAGGAGCCCGTTCAGCGCGTCGTCCGTGGCCTCCTTCGCCGCCAGCGCGTCGGAGGGGCGGGAGACCTCGACGGAGGTCGGCTCCTTCGGGTTCGCCGTGGCGCCGAGCACGGCCTGGACCTCTGTCACGGCGGCCTCGTCGGTGCGGGTGTAGAGCGTGGTGGCGTAGCCGTCGAAGCCGACCTCCTGCTCCGCGGCCGGCCAGCCGATGAGGGCGGCGGCGTCGAGTTCGGGCGCCAGTTCCGTGGGGGCGAGCAGGCCGACGACGGTGAACCACCGCTCGCCCAGCCAGACCTGTACGTCGGGGCCGGCGGCGTGCACGGCGAGTTGGGCCGCCGCGTCGGGGCCGAGTACGACGGCCGGGTAGCCGATGTCGGCGGTGTTCAGCCAGCGTCCGGCGGTGATCCGGGCGCCGACGGTCGCGGGCAGGTCGGTGCGTGCCGCGTAGACGCCGATGCCGCCGGTCTCCTCGGCCGGTATGCGGTCGTTGCGGTAGACGCGGGCCTCGGTCAGGCCGACGGCGGAGACGGACTGGACCGGGGCGATGCCGCCGATCATCTCGGTGGCCTCCGGAGGCAGTCGGGCCTGGCCGCCGCCGAAGCTCTCTCCGGGCGCGACGGTGAGCAGGTTGGTGCCCAGGGCGTCGAGCTTGCGGTCCAGTTCCTCGGTCGAGGACGTGGAGATGCCGACGACGCCGGTCATGGCGGCGATGCCGATGGCGATGCCGAGCGCGGAGAGGAACACCCGCATGGGACGCGAGCGCAGCCCGGAACCGCCGGCGCGCAGCACGTCGAGCGGAC
>NZ_JACBXC010000205.1 GCF_013870535.1 Streptomyces phytophilus
CGTGCCCGCCGACGGCGGCAGGCGGCGCGATGACCGTGTCGCCGGGGCGGCAGGTGGCCATGAAGGCGTACAGGTTGGCCAGCGCACCGGAGCCGACCCGGACCTCGGCGTAGCGTGCGGAGAACACCTCGGCGGCAAGTTCGGCCGTGATGATCTCGATCCGCTCGACAGCCTCCAGTCCCGTCTCGTACTTGGCGCCCGGGTGGCCCAGCGAGGGCCGGGTGCTCAGCCCGGACGACAGCATCGCCTCGGCCCGCGGGGACATGATGTTCGACGCCGGGTCGAGGTTGACCGTGTCGCGTTCGTGGATGCGCCGGTGCTGCGCCACCAGCCGGTCGACCTCGGCGAGCGTGGCGCGCGGCGGTTGTCCGTGGACGGCGGCGGCGACCGTACGGACCAGCCGTTCGCCGGGTTCGGGCAGCCACGGCCGGGCCGCCAGAGCGTGTGTCATCGACCGCCTCCTCGTCGGGGCGTGAGCGGGATCCGCCCGGCCGGGGGCCGGCGCGGGGGGAGATCACCACGCTAGGCCGGGTCGGGTCCCGGGCACATCGGACGGCCGGCGGGACCGGGCGGCGTCCTCTCCTACACTTGTCGGAACCCAGCGGTACGTCGAGGGCGGTTCCCGTGACCCACGCCGGCAGCCTCCAGCAGCAACTCGACACGCTCGCCGACGAGTTGGGGCACAGCCTCTCCGTGGACACCCCCGACGGCCGCCTCGTCGCCTACAGCGCGCAGGGCGCCGACGCCGACCCAGCGCGGATCGAGGCCATCCTCTCCCGCCGTGTGGCCCCGGCGGTCCTGGAGTGGGAACTGCGGCACGGCATCGCGGAGGCGGCCGGACCCGTCGAGGTACCGGCCAACCCCGGGCTCGGCGTGGCCGCCCGGCTGTGCGTCCCGATCCGCGGGGGACGCGGCTGCCTCGGCTACCTCTGGGTGCTCGACGCCGGCACGGCGCTGGACGGGACGGCGAAGGCCGCGGCCGCACGCGCCGCGCGTGCCATGGCCCCGGCGCTCGACCCGCACCCGCCCGACGGCGCTGCGCGCGTACGCGGGGTACGTCGGCTCGTACGTCGGCACGGGCCGCGCGGTGGTGCTGGCGCGGCACGGGGCGGGAGCGGACATCGCGTACGGGATCGACCGGGTCGCCAACCCGGCGGATCCCGCCACCGTCGTCGTCGGGGGCGGCGGCCCCGCGCCGTTCACGCTCGACGCCGACCTCGCCGACGGCCTGGTCCGACTGGACCTGCACCTCGCACTCAAACACCGCCGCCTCGCCCGCCGCACCCTGAGCTGAGACAACCGGCAGGCGCGCTCCACCTCGGCTCCGGCGGCCGGCGGCACGGTAGTGCTCCCGGGCAGGAGCCGCAGGTCGGGACCCGGCGTTTCGTGAGGCGTCCTAAGGGACGCGCAGGGCCAGGACGGCGATGTCGTCGTGCCGGTCGCTGCCCAGTCTCGCGAGGAGTTCGTCGCGGAAGACGGTCAGCGATGCGCGGGCGAGTCCGGCGGCGTGCTGGCGCAGCCGTGTCAGGCCGTGGCCGATGTCCTCGCCGGGGCGTTCGATGAGGCCGTCGGTGTACAGGAGCAGGGTGGCGCCGGAGGGCAGCACGACGGACGCGGTCTGCCGGTCGAGGGCGGGATCGACGCCCAGGACGGGGGCGTGGCCGTCTTCCAGCAGGAGGGTGCGGCCGTCGCGCTGGGCCAGCAGGGGCGGGAGGTGGCCGGCGTTGGTCCAGTGCAGTCGCCACGGCCCGCGGGCGGGGGTGTGGATGCGGGCGACGACGGCCGTGACGAGTTCGATACTGGTCAGGCCCTGCATCACCCTGTCGAGGCGGCTCATGATGCCGGCCGGGTCGTCGCCACTGTCGTAGGCGAGCGCGCGCAGCATGTTGCGCAGTTGCCCCATGCGGACCGCGGCCGCCAGGTCATGGCCGACCACGTCGCCGATGGCCAGGACGACCGAGCCGTCGGGCAGCGGGAAGGCGTCGTACCAGTCTCCGCCGACCTCGGCGCGCTCGCGGGCGGCCACGTAGCGGGCGGCGAGCTGCAGGTGGGCGAGCCCCGTGAGGTCGGGCAGGAGGGAGCGCTGGAGCTGTTCGGCGGTGTGGCGCTGGAGTGTGTAGAGGCGCGCGTTTTCCAGCGCGAGTCCGGCGCGCTGCCCCAGATCGGTGGCGAGCGCCTGCTCCTGCTCGTCGAACGGGAGGTCACGGGAGTACCGGATGAAGGTCAGTGCGCCCAGCGTGTGGCGTCGCACGCGCATGGGCACGATCACGGCCGTCTCGGCGCCCACCGCGTTGTACAGGGCCCACTGGGCGGCGCCCAGCGGGTCCCCCGGATCCGGTGCGGTGAGGCCGGTGTCCAGCGCGGGCCCGCCGCCGCGCAGCACCTTCGCCAGGTCCGTAGCCGAGGCGTCCGGCCCCGGCAGGAACCCACCGGGCCGCTCGCGCAAGCCCCGCCCGGGATCGCGCTCTGCGACCGTCAGGCGGCGCAGCCCGTCCGCAGCGACCACATCGACGACGCAGGCATCGGCGAAGTGCGCCACTACGAGCCGGGCCAGCCGGCGCAGGGATTCCTCGGCGTCCAGCCCCGAGGCCAGTGCACGGCTCACCTCGGCGAGCAGACGCAGCCGCTGTGCCGCCATCTCGGGTGCGGAGGGCCGCTCCGGCACTGACGTCTCCCGCTTCATGACCTTCCTCCGCTAGCCCACTTCTGCCATTCTCGGCCCTCCTTGGAGCTGATGTCGCCCCGGACCGGCAGCGGTGGCGCACGCCGCACGACTGGCGGTACGCGACGGGAACGGACCGCGCCCTGCTCGTCACCCACCCGTACGGGCTGACAGGCGGGCACGGAGAGGAACAAGGACGTTGGCGGCATGACAGATGGCGGCCCCGCGAGTGCGGGACCGCCATCGGGATCGGGCGTCGAGGTGGTTCAGCGAAGGGTCTCGTGCAGGACGGGGAGGTCTGCCGCGTGGCACATCGCCTCGGCCTCGAACCGGTCCGCAGAGGCTCTCAGCAGCTCTCCCACCTGTGGGACGAGGCGGTGTTGTCCTTCCAGCCGTGTGCCGCGCCGACGTCGTGCCAGGCGGTACCGCGGAAGACGCAGCCGATGTTGTCGCCGTTGTATCCGGTTTTGGTGTAGAGGCGTACGTCGTCCGGGCCGCTGGTGTTCCACCCGAGGTTGAGGACGGAGCTCGTGGCGTTGTTGTCGCTGCCTGTGCACGATCCGCCGGAGGCGTAGTTGCTGTCGTTGTTGTAGTCCTTGCACATGGCCGAGCCGGCGCAGTTCGTGCCGTTGTACATGTAGACCTTGCCGGTGGAACCGTAACGGGCTTTGGTCTCATCGCAGTTCAGCTCCTGTGCCGAGACGTCGCGCACCTCGGTGCGCGCTGCCACCGGATCGGCGGAGGCCGAACCTGCCGGGATCATGACGCCGACGGCTGCGGCCGAGAACGCGGCGGCAGCGAGGACCGGCTTGAGTGTGCGCATGGGTAATCTCCTCTGGTCTCTGGATGGTTTTCTTGGGCGCCCCGGATTCAGGTCCGCCCGACAAGCCCCTTCGCCCGGCCCAGGGCGTCCTGGCGCATCCGGTCGCGGGCCCGGATCTCCGCGCTGTACCGCTGCCGGTCGGGGCGGGTGAGCTCCCGGGTCAGGCGGCGCACGGTCTCCGAGAGCGTGGTGCTGCGGGCGCACTCGGCCTCGGCCGTCGCCAGCCGGGCCTCGATACGGTCCGCGCGCCGTGTGCCGGCGCCTTTCGTCAGGCCCGTCAGCTTGCGCTGGATGTCGGCGGGGCTCTGGTACGGGTGCCCTCTGCTCCGCATGCAGGCGGACCACTGCCCCACGGCGGCGCGGAAGTCCGGCGACCGGCGCAGTTCGCCGCCGCGGTCGGGGAGGCTCGACGCCAGGATCCTGACCCGGAACCATTCGCGGAAGTCGCCGTAGAGCCTGCCCTGGGCCTCTGCAAGGCAGCCCGTGCGGGACTGGCTGACCGTGCCACCCGCCGGGACGGTCACCTCCACGGCTTTCATGCCGCTCCCGTACAGCGCGGTGTGGAAACTCTTCCTGTCCTCGGGCCGAAGGCTGCGCACATATGCGGCGTTGGGGTTGTCGGCGCGCTGCCGCTCCGCCTTGCGCAGGAGATCCCCGCCGTAGCCGTGCTTGCGGGCCCAGCCGGGATCGTCCACCACATGCGGGAAGTCCCGCAGTTCGTCGGGAGCGGGCGGCGGGCCCGGCCGGTAGCGGAAGCCGTGCCGCGTCATGCACCGCTCGATGAGAACTTCCTCGGCCCGGTCCAGCAGGGCGAGTTCATGGGGACGTGCGGGCTCCGGCCGGCCGATTTCCGCATCGGCCTGCCCGCAAGCCGTCGCGACCACGGCGAGGAGCAATCCGCCCACCGCACACACCACCGCCGGGCGCCAACCGCCGGCGGCGCTCACCTCGCGTACCCCCCAAGACCTCACGCGAGGAAGCATGCGGCTCTCGGTCGGAGCCCCGATAGATGTTTCGGGGGTGCCCGAAAGTCGCTAGGGACAGGACGGCTCGTGCCGCGGGAGCGAGCATACGTCCGCGACTGCGCCTCGAAGCGGGAACGGCGGGCCGCGCCCGCCGACTTCCTCACCGCAAAGCGCCCGGCCTGTCACCGCCCGCCGGGGAAAGGCCCCGACTGCTCCGTGCCGTCCGCGGGCCGGGGCCGGGCTGCCGGTTCTGCGCGCAGGTGGTCGCGGGCGAGCTTGTCCTGGAGCAGGGCGTGGCGGAACTGGTAGCGGACGCCCTCCGCGCGCAGGATGCGGTGGCCGTAGGCGTCGTTGAGGAAACGCATTCCGCGCAGCGGGAGTTTGCCGCTGAGCCGGATCTGGAGGAACGCGAGGCCCGTGCGCCAGGAGTCGGAGATGGCCACGAGTTCGGCGAGCGCGAACGGCGGCCCCAGGCCCAGGGTGATCCACAAGGTCTCCGCGGTGGCCACGTCGGCGTGGCGTTCACGGACGGCGATCGTCGCGGCGATGAGGAACCCGATGATCAGGCCGGCCAGGAGGCTGAAGCGCTGGTCCTGCCGCCATGACGTGTGCGGGTCCGTGACCGGGTCGGCGAGCGACGTGGGGCGGGCCAGCATGACGATGCTGGGGATGATGAGGGCCCCGGCGATGCCGATGCCGATGCCCAGGCCCGCGCTGCGGGAGTCGAGCCCGTAGGCGAAGCCGATGCACAGTCCGCCGAGGGCGCCGCTGCCCAGCACCGGCCAGGTGCCGAAGCCCTTCCAGCGCGCCCGGCCCGTCCAGCGCGGAGCCCCGGACAGCTGCGCCGTGGCGTAGCCCGCGAGGACACCGGAGGCGATTCCGGCGCCGAATCCGGCGAGCCAGACGAAGACGTTGTGCGGGTCGCGCAGGGCCATCATGGCGACGAGCAGTCCCACCAGCGCGCCGACCGCGGGATTGACCGCCCGGTGCGAGGTCCCGCGGCGTCTGCTGACCCGCGCCCGCCACTGGGGCACCGGGTCCCGCAGCTCGGATATCGCGCCCACCGCGGCGCCGACCAGGATGCCGAGAACGCCGCCGTAGACCGCTCCGCCGAGGGTGCCTTCGAACGTCCCGTAGGCGTCGTACCGCCCGGGGCCGAAGGCCACCGCACCGCCGGGAACGGAGATGAGCAGGCCGCAGAGTGCGGCGATGGCGATACGGGGCCACGGGGATGCCCAGTAGTGCAGCCGGCGCCAGTCGAAGCTGCGGCGCTGCCGGCCCTTGGCGGCCCCGGTGTCCTCGCTGCTCATCCGGTGCGCCAGGTAACCCAGCCAGCGCTCGGCCTGCTGCGGATCGTAGAGCGGGCCGGATGTCGAGGGCTCCTGCTGGTAGCGGATCTTCACCAGTCGGTCGATCAGGTACTCCTCCACCTGGCGCTGGGAGGAGAAGGGGAGGGTGAGGAGTTCGTCGAGATCGTCGATGTGGCGGGCCGGAAAGGCATCCCGCATCAACGTGAGGGACAGGGGCGCGTTGAGCGCCCGGGAGATGTTGCTCTCAGGTTGGGTGTCGAGATGCTCGATGAGCCGCTGCCAGGGTGCCAGCGACGGCATGCCGAGAAAGAACTCCAGGGCGTCGGAGATCGGGACCGGCATCAACTTCACGGCCACGGCGCCGGCGAGGTGGCCGTCCGCGACCGCCTCCTCGAACTCCCGCGGCCGGGAGAAGATCACCACGCGGTAGGCGGCGCGGTCGATCTCCCGCAGTGCGGTGCCGCGCAGTTCGTCGCCCATTTCGTCGAAGCTGTCGAGAAAGAGCGATATCCAGCCGCCCGCCACCAGCGCCTCGGCCTCTTTGCGCCCGATGTGGTAGTCCTCGGCGACGCGGGCGGCGAGCCAGCCGTCGAGCCCGCGGCCGTTCCAGCCGGCGAGGCTCGTCAGCAGCGGCACCGGGCAGCGCGCCCGCTCGGCGTCGGAGCCCAGCGCGGCCCGCTTGTCGAGGGCGTGGAGGAGGGTGAGGAGCGCGGCGTCAGACTTGCCGCTCCCGGGGCCGCCCAGCACGACGAGACACCCGGAGGCGAGCCCTCCGTAGGCGGCGAAGAGCTCGGGGATCCCGCCCTCCCGGACCTCGCCGGGTTCGAGGGGCTCCACGGCCGGCACCGCCCGTACGAGGGAGACCCCCGCCGGATCCGCCGCCTCGGCCCGCGCGTGGTCGGCGACGGGACGCCGGGTGCGGGCCCAGCGGACGGGGATCTTCTTGCCCTTCAACTTCCGCTGCCTGGCGGCCTTCTGCCACTGCTTGCCCACGGCCTGCGCGAGCGCGTCGCCGACGTCGAGCGGCATGGCGTCGCCGCTGCCGCGGCTCGACGGCGCTTCGGGCGCCGGGCCCACGAGGTAGTGGTGATGGGTCTGTTGATAGAGGTCGCGCCCCGCGGCGGCGGACGCGGCACCGGAGGCCGCGACCCGGGCCCTCGCGGACGGAGCAGCGGCGTCGGGGGAGGCGGGAGAGCTGGGAGTGATCGCCGGGTTGCCGCTCAGCTCGCTGGCGGGCCCGGCGGCGTAGGGGGGTCGGCGCCTTCTCCAGGGCCGGAGGGATCCGGCGGCCGGGGGCCGGCCGCGGCGGCATTGCTCGTGACGGGTCCGCTCGCGCTGCCTCCGATGGCGATCGCCCC
>NZ_JACBXC010000206.1 GCF_013870535.1 Streptomyces phytophilus
CTGGTACGCGGCACGGGCGGAGGACGGCCGCGGCGAGGCGACCGCCCTGGCGACGGCGGTGCCGGAGCACTTCGGCCTCGGCACGATGTACGAGCTGATCGAGGGCGTCCACCTGGGCACCGTCCCGGTGGCGCGCACCCAGCGGCTGGCGCCGCTGCTCTTCGCGGTGGCGGCCGGCGGCGACCCGGTGGCGCGGGCCATCGTGGACCGGCAGGCGGACGAGGTGGTGGCGCTCGCGGCGGTGGCGCTGGAGCGGCTGGGGCTGCTGGACGAGGAGGTGCCGGTGGTACTCGGCGGCAGCGTCCTGGCCGCGGGCCACGCGCAGTTGGACGACCGGGTACGCACGCTGCTCACGACCCGCGCCCCGAAGGCGGTGCCCCGGGTGGTCACGGCCCCGCCGGTCCTGGGCGCGGCCCTGCTGGGCCTGGACCGCGCCGGCGCCCCGGAGAAGGCCAAGTCCCGCACCCGGGCCCACTACGGCTGACCGCCCGGCTCGCTGCGGGGTACACGCACGAGAGGACTCGACCGGGTCGTGCCGATGGACGTCTACGCCGTCGAGAAGGCGGCGCAGGAACGGCGCCTCGCGGCCCTGGAGCAGGCACGCGAGGCCGATGAGAACCGCAGCACCGCCACGCGCGCCGGTGGGTCATCGGTACCGTCAGCCGGACTGTGAGGAAGACACACACCCCGGTGGATAGTGCGCCGCCTATGAAAAAGACCCAGTAGAACCAGTAGAAGATGTCCCCCGGACCGCCGTCCAACCAGGCGGTGAGAGCGAACCACCCCACCCCGAGTACGTTTCGCGGCCCGTGCCGTCTGGCGGCATCTGCGGCCGCAGTGCGGGTCAGGCGGCGTACTTGTGCCAGGCCGCCAGCACGGTCTGGACAGCTTGGGATGTCTTGTGCTGCCCGGCTGTGTCGGCCCACTGGAAGTCGTCGTGTTCGGTGAGCTGTACGTCAGAACCGGCGACTGCGGCCGCGAAGTTGAACTGGCGGGTGAGCCGGCCGGAGCCGGACGTGTAGTCGAAGGACCCCAGGTAGCTGCTGATGCCGGTGACGGGCAGTCCTGTCTCTTCGGCGACTTCCCGGCGCACGGCGCCGAGGAGGGTTTCGCCGTCTCCGACGCCGCCGGAGGGCAGCTCCCACAACCCTCCGAGGAAGTCGTCGGCGGGCCGGTGCAGGAGCAGGACCTGGCCGGTGTCGTCGGTGATGACGGCGCCGACGACATGCTTGGTGATGCCGTCGGCGTCGGCGGTGGCGGTGAGCGCCTGGAGGAGAGCGGCGTCGACTGGTGCGGCTGGTGCGATCACAGCAGTTCCTTGTGGTGGCGGGCGACTTTGGCCAGGGCCGCGGCGTAGGCGTCGGCGAGGGCTGAGTCCTCGGGGCGGTGCCAGACTGGCAGCTTGACCGTGCTGGCGTGCACGCGCGCGGCGCCGCTGCAGTCCCCGAGGGTGGGGTCCTGGGCGACAGGGTAGTGGGGGATCAGCTCCCTCGGGGTGCGGAAGAGGGGGTGGTCGCCGAGAGGGCGGGTGGAGCCGGGGTGGTCGACCTCGGTGGCTCCTTCCGCATGAACCGCGGCCAGGAATCGGGCCAGGGGCAGGCCGCCGAGTGCAGCCGACTCGTACCGCAGCGGCAGCGCGTACCAGGACGCTCGCGCCGCCGGGTCGAGGCGGGGGACGCGCAGCCCCGGCACGTCCTCCAAGGCGGCACACAGGCGCTCGGCGCAGGCCGCCCGGCCGCTGAGGCAGCCCTCCAGGCGGGGGAGCTGGGCGCGGGCCAGGGCAGCGGCGAGGGGGTGGATGCGCAGCTTGAGCCCTTGACCGGTGGTCGCGTACTTCGCCAGCGGGTGCCGCGTGGGGATCTCGGTGCGGCAGCGCTTGTTGTACTGGCCGTGCAGCAGCAGCCGATAGTACTGGTCGGTGTCGTCGGTGGCGACGAAGCCGCCCTCGCCGGCGGACAGTGTTTTCGGGCCGTTGAGGCTGAAGGCCGCCGCCTGCCCATACGTGCCGACGAGCCGGCCGTTGAAGGAGGCGCCGTGGGCGTGGGAGCCGTCCTCCAGCAGCATCACGCTGTGCTCGTCGGCGAACGCGGCCAGAGCGTCGGCGTTCTCGGGAAGCCCCCACAGATGCACGGCTACCAGGGCCTTCGTCCGTGGCGAGAGGAGGCGGACGGCCGCGTCGAGGTCGGGCTGCCCGTCGGTGCCGGCGTCGACGAGGACGGGGCGGGCGCCGAGGTGCAGCAGCGGCGTCGCCGTGGCGTGGAACGTCAATGCGGGGACCAGTACTTCGTCGCCGGGGCCGATACCGGCGGCGGCGTACATCGAGTGCAGCGCGGCGGTGCCGGTGCTCGTGGTGACCACGTGCCGGACGCCGAGCCAGGCAGCCAGGGCGTCCTCCAGGTCGGCAACGATGCCGGAGCGGTCAGGGATGGAGACGGCCTCCATCAACTGCCCGGTGACGGCCTCGATGTCCCGGCTGTCGATCGGGGGCCACGAGAAGTGCGATCCGGGCGTGGCTATCTCCGGCTTGCCTCCGAGGAGGGCGAGCGAGGTTGCGGACGAGTTGGTCACGGCAGGTACTCCTTGGGGTCGCTGAGGCGGGCGGTCGTGGCGGAGTCGTACGCGGCGGCCAGGAACGCCGCGTGCGCCCGGTGGGCTTCGGGCGGGGACGGGTTGGTGCGGGTGCCGTCCAGGACCCGGCAGAAGGCGTCGATCTGCGCCGCTGCGGCAGCCGGCCACGCGGGCCGGCGGGTCAGCGATTCGATCTGCTGGCCGGCCGGGTCCAGCCGGCGCACGCTGCCCCGCTCTACGGTCACCTTGCCGCGGGTTCCGGTGATGGCGAGGGCCTCGCTCTTCGGGCCACTGGAGCGGGAGATCAGCAGGGAGCCGTACAGGCCCGCGTCGTAGGACAGGTGGACCAGAGCGGTGTCCTCGGCGTCGTAGGCCGCGTGCGGGGCCGCGGCAGTGGAGACATCGGCCAGGACGCGGTCCGGGAGCCCGAGGTACCAGATCAGCAGGTCGATCAGGTGGTAGCCCATGTCCATCAGCGCCCCGCCGCCGGCGAGCGTGCGCTGCCCGCGCCAGCCGGCGGACGGGTCGGGGCAGCAGAAGGTGTAGCGGCCCTCGACGAGGTACGGGGTGCCGATCTGCTCCAGCAGTTGCAGCGCGGCGGTGTAGATGGGGTGGAAGCGGCGCTGGACGGTGACCATCAGCTCGATGCCGGCCTTCGCGCAGGCCGCCGCCAGATCAGCAGCCTCGGCGGGGGTGGTGGCGAAGGGCTTCTCCTTCATCACGTGCACCCCCGCCGCGGCGCAGGTCTCGATCACCTGCCGTCCGGCGTGGTGCGGCACCGCCGCGACTACGAAGTCGGGCTGCACCTCGGCGAGCATCTGCTCCAGGTCGGTGTAGCCGGACACGCGCCAGGCGACGGCCTGGCCCCCGGTGGTCACCTCGTCGGTGTCGCAGACTGCCACGAGCTCGGCGAACTGGCAGGCTCCCAGGCCCGGGAGGTGGTCCTCCCGGGCCTGGGAGCCCAGTCCCACCACCGCTGCTCTGCGCAGGGTCGTCTCGTTCAGCATCACGGCCTCCCTCGCCGTTCCGGGTCAGCGGGCGAGCCGCCCGCACAGCCCAGAGCACCGCGACCCGGAGCGTTCCGACAGAGCCGTCTGCGATCCGCGCACGCGGTTTGCACCGCGTGTAAACGGCTTGCAACAGGCTGCTTCCGCCCGCGGTTGCGGGGGACAATGCAGTTCGGCAGGAGGTGGTCCATGGACGCCCTGGACAGCTCGCATCCGCTGTGGCACACGCCCGCCATGCGCGACGCCCTCACCCGCCGCGACGCCGGCTCGATCGTGCGCCTGGCCCGACGCGCCGCAGACGTCACCCTCGCCGACCTGGGCCAAGCCGTCGGCTACACCGCCGCTTCGCTGTCGAGGATGGAACGCGGACAGCAGCCGATGCGGGACATCGAACTTCTCACGCGCATCGCCGGCCTCCTCGGCATTCCGCCACCTCTGCTCGGGCTGGCACCGCGACACGACCAGGCGGCGGCAGCCTCATACGGCCGCGCCGCCCCACCCGGCATCGCTAGCCTGGGCCGTGAGCCGATCGGCGAGGAGGATGAGGACCCGGTGCGACGCCGCAAACTCCTGGCCCGGGTAGCCGGTGCCACCACCAGCGTGATCCTCACCCCCGCCACGGCCACCGCCGCACCACGGCCGAGCCTGTCCGGCCTGGAGGACGTCCTCCTCTACCGCAACACCCCAGCCCTCGCCGCCCCGCAGCCGACGCCGGCCGCGGTCGCCGCGGCCCTCGATGCCGCCCGGCGCGACTTCGCCGCCTGCCGCTATGACCGCCTCGCCCGCGCACTGCCCGGCCACTTCGCCCTCGCCCAGGCCCTCACCGACACCGGGCGCCCAGAGGCCGGCGCGACCGCGGTCGCCGAGCTGTACAACATCGCCACCCGGCTGTGCATCAAGCTCGGCGAGGACGAGATGTCCGCAGCCACCGCCGACCGCGCGCTCACCGCGTGCCGCGGCGGCGCGGACGTGCTGACCACCGCCGAGGCCCACCGCATGGTCTCCTCCGTCTGGCGCCGCGCCCAGCACTACACCCGCGCCACCGACGTCGCCGTTACCGCCGCCCAGCAGCTCGTCGGCCGCAGTAGCGACGCCGCAGTACTGTCGGCGAAGGGCAATCTGTACGCCACCGCCGCCTACACCGCGGGCAAGCAAGGCGACCGGTACCTGGCCCGCGACCTGATCGCCGAAGCCGGCGCCACCGCCGACCAGCTCGGGCACGACGCGGTCACCGGCGGCGCGGTTTTCGGCCCCAGCCAGGTGATCCTGCACCAGATCTCGATCAGCTACCTCCTGGGCGACGCGGGCACCGCCATCGAGCACGCCCGCAGAATCCGCCCGGCGACGCTGCCGACCCCCGAACGCCAGGCGCGTTACTACGTCGACGTCGCCCGTGCATTCGACCGATGGGGCAAGCACGACCGCTGCTTCAACGCGCTGCTGGCCGCCGAGAAGGCGGCTCCCCAGGAGGTTCGCCTCGGCTCCGTACGCACCATCGCGGCTGGTCTGATGCGCCACGACCGCCACCTACCCGGCGTGCGCGCCTTCGCCGTCCGTGTCGGTGCCCTCTGAACCGTCCGCGGACGGGAGGAGGCGCATCGTGCGGCGGTCCCACCCGTAGGTGCGGCTGAACGTCTGGTGCATGCCGCCGAGGTCGGGGCCCATCTCGTGGCACTGAAGGCTGAGTGACCTGGGTCAGCTGACGGGGCGCCACCATCTTTCTGTGAGGCCGACCCCATCCGGGTGCAAGAGCCACATCGGCTCCCCCGTCTCTTCGCCGAGGATGAGGTCGGGTGGATCGTCGCAGTCCACATCGTCAGAGAAGCCCACCGCAAAGGGGGAAGCCCCGGGCTGTGTCACCAACCAGGTGAGGCCGAACAGCGCGGCGAGCATCAAGAGCACGACGGTCCGCCTGGACGTGGCGCAGGCGCGAGACAGTGAGGGAAATGCTGGAAGGTGAGCGACGCCGCAACACCCCGCTCCGGGGCCTCGCTGCCCGCCTGGGTGTTGACCCCACGTCATGAGGTAGGACGCTGCGTCATACCTGCGGGCGCACACCGGCACAATGGGTGCTGCACCTGGGGGCCTTCGTCCCTGGGAACGCCAGCGGCGGCTCCCTACCTTCGTAGGCGACGCAGCGGCTCCTGTGCCAGGTCTGCGGCGTCCCGGCTCACGAGAGCGGTGCTCTGCGGCACCCTGCTGGCGCGCCGTCAGTCGCGGACGGCCCGTACCTCGACCGCGTACAGCGAATAGCCGAACTCCGTGGCGCGCTCCACCCCCTGGACGCGGACGTAGCGCACCTCGCGTTCGTCCATCCGCACCGACTCGCGGCCGCCGCCGCCGTCGTCCACCGCCGCTGCCGTGCGCCAGCGGCGGCCGTCGGCGGAGACCTGGACGCGGTAGCGCTTCGCGTGCGCGCTCTCCCACGTCAGCGCTACCTCGCCGACGCGCGCGGGCTTCGCCAGGCGTACCTGCACCCAGGCGCCGTCCTCGACCGGGGAGGACCACCGCGTCTGCGGGTCGCCGTCCGCGACCGCCGCCGCCGGGAAGTCCGGCGTCTCGTCCGCCGACGACGACGCCCGCCCGGCGCGTGCCAGGTCGGGGCCGCCCACCGCGGGGTAGGCGTGCACGGTGACGGTGCGGACCTGGGTGTCGTCCCGGTCCTCCAGCCGCACCGGGATCTCGTACGTCCCGGGCGCCACGTCCTTCGTCGCGCGGATCTCGATCGGGGCCCTGGCGGTCGTGCCGCGGGCTATCCGCACCTCGCCGGGGGACTCGGCCTTCAGCCCCTCGGGCGCCTTCGCCGTGACCTTGCCGCCCGCGTCCCCCGGCCGCGTCGCGGACAGCTCCGCGTCCACGACCACCGGATCGCCGCCGATCGTCACGTCGGCCTCGTCGCGGGAGAGCGACAGCCGGGCGCCGGGCTCGTCCGCGGACCACGGGACCACCTCGTGCACCACCGGCGCCGTGGTGTCGGCCGCCCACACGAGCCGTACCGCGTCGGCGCCGGCGCGCTTCGCGGGCAGTTCCGTCCAGCCGCCGCCGTCGAGTTCGCCGAGTGGGCGCCATGCGGTCCGGCCGCCGTCCCGTACCCGGATCTGCACTTCCGCCCTGGTGCCCGTGCCCGGCTGGGTCAGCACCGTCACCGCCCGCAGCGGCTGCCGGTCGAACTCCACGACCAGCGCCTCGTGCGGGCCGGGCGACGGCGGGCGGGCGGCCTCGTACGCCGTCGCCGGCCTGCCGTCGGCCGCCGCCGTCACCGACGAGCCCTCCAGCGGCTCCGCGCCGCCCGCGGCGGACGCCCCGGTGCCCGCGGCGCGCTTCGCGCCGCCGCCCGCGCCCAGCCAGGAGTCGGAGTCCGTCAGCGCCCGGCTGAGGAACGCGTCGAGCACGCCCGCGCCCACCTCCCCGCCGCCTGGGGGTACCGCCCACGCGCGCCCTGGCGCGCTGTGGGGGACCGCTTCGCCGGCCAGGCGCTGGAGCTCCAACCGCGCCTGCCACGCCTCCTCGTTGCGGCCCGCGGCCTGCGCGGAGACCATGT
>NZ_JACBXC010000207.1 GCF_013870535.1 Streptomyces phytophilus
GTCGCCCAGCCTCCGCCCCGCCTCCGCCCCGCCTCCGCCCGCCGTGCCCGGGGTCAGCTCTCGGCCGCGTACAGGTCGTCGATGACGTGCCCGAAGTCCCGTACGATCGCCGACCGCCTCAGCTTCAGCGACGGCGTCACGTGCCCGCCCTCCTCCGTGAAGTCCGCCGGCAGCACCGCGAACCGGCGGACCGACTCCGCGCGCGAGACCAGCTCGTTCGCCTCGTCGACCGCCCGCTGCAGGTCGGCGCGGAGCAGCGGGTCGCGTACGAGGTCGGCGGCCGGGACGTACTCGCGCTTGCGCATCATCCGCCAGTGCTGGAGCCCCTCGGGGTCGAGGGTGAGCAGCGCGGCGACGTACGGGCGGTCGTCGCCGACGACGAGGCACTGGCTGACCAGCGGGTGTGCCCGCAGCCGGTCCTCCAGCGGCGCGGGGGCGAGGTTCTTGCCGGAGGCGGTGACGATGAGGTCCTTCTTGCGGCCGGTGATCGTCAGGTAGCCGTCGGCGTCCAGCTCGCCGAGGTCGCCGGTGGCGAACCAGCCGTCGTCGGTGTCGAGCCGGGTGACGCCGGCCGCGGCGTCCCAGTAGCCGGAGAACAGGATCCCGCCGCGGACCAGCACCTCGCCGTCGTGCGCGATGCGTATCCCGGTGCCCGGCAGCGGCCAGCCGACGGTGCCGAAGCGGGGCTTGAGCGGCGGGGTGACGGTGGCGGCGGCGGTGGTCTCGGTGAGCCCGTACCCCTCGAAGACCATGACGCCGGCGCCCGCGTAGAAGGCGGCGAGGCGGCGGCCGAGCGGGGAGCCGCCGCAGATCGCGTACTTGACGCGGCCGCCGAGCGCGGCGCGGATGCGGCGGTAGACGAGGGCGTCGTAGAGCTTGCGCAGTGCCTTCAGGCGCGTCCCCGGGCCGGGGCCCTCGCCGTGCAGTTCGGCCTCGACGGCCTCGGCGTAGCGGACGGCGACCTTCGCGGCGCGGTCGAAGGAGGCGGCGCGGCCGATGCCTTCGGCGGTGGCGCGGCCGGTGTTGTAGACCTTTTCGAGGACGTACGGGATGCCGACGACGAACGTCGGGCGGAAGCCCGCGAGGTCGCGCAGCAGGTCGCCGGTCTTGATGCTGGGCGCGTGGCCGAGCTTGACGCGGGCGCGGAGGCAGCCGATGGCGGTCATGCGGCCGAGGACGTGGGAGAGGGGGAGGAAGAGGAGGGTGGCGGCGGGGTCTTCGCTGACGGCGGTGAAGAGGGGGTAGAGCAGCTCGATGGCGTTGTCGACCTCGGCGAGGAAGTTGCCGTGGGTCAGGACGCAGCCCTTGGGCAGGCCGGTGGTGCCGGAGGTGTAGATGACGGTGGCGACGCTGGCGGGGCCGAGGCCGGCGCGGCGCTGGCGGACGAGGGTGTCGGGGACGTCGCGGCCGGCGGCGGCGAGCTGGCCGAGGATGCCGGTGTCGAGCTGCCAGAGGTGCGCGAGGTGCGGCAGGTCCTGGCGCCGGCCGCTGACGAGCCGGGCCTGGTCGACGCTCTCGACGGCGCAGGCGATGGAGCCGGAGTCGTGCAGGATGTGGCGGGCCTGGATGGCGGAGGACGTGGGGTAGACGGGCACGGTGATGAGGCCGGCGGCCCAGGCGGCGAAGTCCAGCAGGGTCCACTCGTACGTCGTACGCGACATGATCGCGAGCCGGTCGCCGGGGCGCAGCCCGTAGACGATGAGGCCCTTGGCGACGGCGAGGACGTGCTCGGCGAACTCGGCGGCGGTGACGTCGGCCCAGGTCCCGTCCGCGCGCGGGCGGGCGAGCGCGGGGTCGTCGGGGGCGTGGGCGGCGTTGTCGAAGGGGATGTCCGCGAGGGAGCCCCGCTGGGGATGCGGGGCGGCGGGGGGTACTTCCGCCTCGCGGACGCCGCGGGCGTCGGCGCGGACGGCGGGCGGCAGCAGCGCGGGGACGGCGGTGCCGGGGCGGAGTCTGGAGTTGATCTCCTTCAGGTACTGCGACTGGGGAGGTGGCGCCGGGTGTTGCTGCGGTGGTGCGGAATGCGTCATGGGGGACTCCGTGACGTTCGCGTCGGCTTCGTACGACTCGCCGGGCGGCAACGGACGCCGCATTCTCGCGAACACCCGGCCACCCCGCCAGAGGACGCCGCACCCGGTTTCCCCGGTTCCGCTTGCGCCGTCAGCGGACGGCGGTGAAGACCCGCTGCCCCGCCCCGGGCTCCCCCGGCTCCCCGCGCAGCGCCCCGACCGCGACGGCGACGAGGGCGGAGCCGACGAAGGTCCCCATCAGGATCAGCGCGACCCCGACGGCGAAGAGCCCGCTGGCGTCGTCGGACCAGTCGTAGAACGAGGCGAAGGTCAGCCCGGTGGTGGACCCGAGCACGGCGGGCACGAAGTGCCGCACGTACGCGACGGCGACAACGGCGACGAGCACCGTCAGCACCAACCCGCCGACCTGCCACGCCTCGTACGGGCCGCCCTCGACGTCGCCGAACTCGTCCCGCTCCTGGTCCCACCCCAGCCACGCGGCCCAGGCCCCGGCGACGGCACCGGCCAGGAGAACGAAGGAGAGCACTTGAAGGAGAAGGATCCGCAGCACAGGACGCATACCCCCACGCTCGCGCGCCACCGCACCCGGAACCAGAGCACAAGTACTCACCCCGCCTGAGTACGAACCCGCCCCCTCACTCCCCCACCACCCGCCGGAACACCTCCCGGGTACCCCCCTCTGGCCCGTCGGGGGCGGGCCCGGCGGGCCGGAACCCCAGCCGCTCGTAGAAGACCCGGGCCCCGCCGACGACGGCACCGGGATGATCGGCCCCGAACGTCACCACCTCCACACACCCGGCCCCCCGCCCCCGCACGAACCGCCGCTCCGCCTCCCCCATCAGCGCCTGCCCGACGCCCTGCCCCCGCACGTCCTCGGCGACCACGAGCCAGTGCACCCGAAAAACCGGCGCCTCACCCCCGAACAGCAACCCCCCGGCAACGCCGCCGCCGGACTCGGCAACGAGCGCGCGCGCCCGCCGGATACACCCCCGCACGGCATCGTGGAACCCGGCCTCCCCGACCATGGGCCCGAACCACTCCTCGACCCCGGCGGCAAGCGCGAGAAACCCGGAGAAGTCCCCCTCCTCAGCAAGTCTGACGATCACCACGGCAGTCTGGCAGAGACAACCACCCGACAACCGTGACCAGGCGGTCCGGCCAGGCCACCCGCAGCCCGGCCACTGGAAGGCGACCCCGAGAACGATCAGGAACACGGGCAGCAGGTACGCAAGCCGCCCGAGATCCGACTGCAACGGGGCGGTCCTCCGGATGTCCTGATGCCGGGCGCCTCGGGCACACACCGTCGCCGGAACGGTCCGCAACGGCTGGGTCACGCCGCTGTTGCCACCGGGTCTTGTGGAGGGTGGCGGTGTCGGTCCAGGATCTTCTCCTGCGACGCGACCGGCTGGCGCCGACCTGCTAGACCAGCGCGAGTTCAGCGGCTGACAGCGGTTTCCCTCGTGCCAGCCGGAAACCGCCGGTCTTCCGATTGATGTACAGAATCGTCGGATAGGGGCCGAGCGTGGCCCCCTGCCAATGCTTTCCACTGGGCGCAATCCGTACCTCAGGCAGCGCGGTGCCACCGATCGCCGCCGTGCGAGCCGCCAGGAGCGGCCCCCACAGCAGGTCGACGGTCATCTGTTCAGCCCTGGCCCGGTTCACCGGACGGCGCTGCTCACGGTAGGAGAACAGTCGCGTGACGAACGCTTCCCACTGGCGGCTCCGTGCATCATGGCTGGTAGCCGCCCGCGCGGCGGTGTCGCGCAAGGCCGGATAGACGTCGGCGAGACCCCAGCCGACGACCCTGCGCGAGTAGTCCTCCAGAACATGGGCGCAGTAGTCCCGCTTGGGGCAGTCCGGATGCTCGGCGGCGGCCAGCAGCAGCGGCAGGCCGGCCGGATCGTGCAGCAGCAGATCCTCGTCCTGCTCCGCGAGTTCCGCATCCGGGTCGTAAGCCCACGCCCAGAAGTCCTGCTCGTCGGAGAAGGGCCACAGCACTCGGGCAGGCTACCAACGGGCTGGATGGGGAGGACCGGCCAGTGCGGGTCCTGGACCTCAGTACCTGACGTGACCAACCCCTACGTGCACCGGACACCACGCCACGGTGCCCACAAGGAGCAGGGTGACGAGGGTGTGTACGCGGACGCCCGCAGCCCCGGGACTGCGGGGTGCGGGCGTCGCGTTGGGGTGGGTCAGGCGGATGCGGTGACCGGGACCTTTCGGTCGGCCGGGTCCGGGTCGGGGTCGTTGATGTCGAAGCTGGTGGCGTTGTCGTACATGTTGCGGTCCAGGATCTTCTCCTGCGACGCGACCAGCACCGGGATCACCGCCTGGCCCGCGACGTTCGTCGCGGTGCGGGCCATGTCGAGGATCGGGTCGATCGCCAGCAGCAGGCCCACGCCCTCCAGGGGCAGGCCCAGGGTGGAGAGGGTCAGGGTGGTCATGATCGTGGCGCCCGTGAGGCCCGCGGTGGCGGCGGAGCCGATGACCGAGACGAAGGCGATCAGGATGTAGTCCTGGATGCCCAGGCTGACGTCGAAGATCTCGGCGATGAAGATGGCCGCCAGGGCCGGGTAGATCGCGGCGCAGCCGTCCATCTTCGTCGTCGCGCCGAAGGGGACCGCGAAGGAGGTGTACTCCTGCGGGACGCCGAGGCGTTCGGTGACCTTCTTGGTGACCGGCATGGTGCCGACCGAGGAGCGGGAGACGAAGGCGAGCTGGATCGCGGGCCAGGCGCCGCGGAAGAACTGGACGGGGTTGACCTTGGCGACGGTGGCCAGCAGGAGCGGGTAGACGCCGAAGAGGACCAGGGCGCAGCCGATGTAGACGTCGGCGGTGAAGGTCGCGTACTTGCTGATCAGGTTCCAGCCGTAGTCGGCGATCGCGAAGCCGATGAGGCCCACGGTGCCGATCGGGGCGAGGCGGATGACCCACCACAGCGCCTTCTGCAGCAGCTCCAGAATCGTTTCGCTGAGTGCGAGGACCGGCTCGGCCTTCTCGCCGAGCTTCAGGGCGGCGACGCCGACGGCCGCGGCCAGGAAGACGATCTGCAGCACGTTGAGTTCGGTGAAGGGCGTGATGATGTCGGTCGGGATGATTCCGGTGAGGAAGTCGATCCACGAGCCGCTGTCCTCGGGGGCGGCGCCGTCCTTCGGGGACAGGTCCGTGCCGTTGCCGGGGTTGGTGATCAGGCCGATGGCCAGGCCGATGGCGACCGCGATGAGGGACGTGGCGAAGAACCACAGGAGCGTACGGGTCGCCAGGCGGGCGGCGTTGTTGACGTTCCGCAGGTTGGTGACCGACACCAGGATGGCGAAGAACACCAGCGGGGCGACCGCCAGCTTGAGCAGCTGGACGAAGATGGTGCCGATCTGGTCCAGGGTGTCCTTCAGCCAGGCGACGTCGCCGGTACGGGCGGCCCAGCCGAGGAGCACGCCGAGGACGAGGCCGGCGAGGATCTGGGCCCAGAAGGGCACCTTGGGTATCCGGAAGCCGCTGCGCGGCTGCGCGGTGGGGGCAGGGGTGGGTGTGGACACGGGCGTCTCCGTGACTGGGCGCGCCCGGCCTCGTCCGCACGGTGGCGGGACGGGGGAACGGGGGCGCGCGGCTGCTGCTGGGGAATGTGGTCCGTAGACCGGTCAGAGCGCGCGGGGCCGGCGGCTCTGACATGCCGCGGACAGGCAGCGGCACAGATCGACGTGCAGGCGCGCCACGAGCCGGGGGCTCGTAGGCATGCGAAGCGCAGCTACCGTCGTCGTCATGACGAGAAGACTAACACTCCTACTTTGACATTCCCATAGTGCGGCTTTGGTGAGAGCCGTCACGCCCTACGCCCGCCCCACGCCCTACGCGACGCCGCGCGCCTCGTCGTCCGCGTCGTCCTCGCTGCTGCGGTTCGCCGCCAGCCGGTCCTTCGACTTCTGCACCTTGCCGACGATCTGCTCCGACATCTCCTCCCGCTGCCTGCGCAGCAGGATGAAGCTCAGCGGCGCCGAGACGACGATCGCCAGCAGCATGACCCACAGGTAGTTCGAGTCGCCCAGTCCTGCCGGGAGCGCGCCGAGCCGGACCAGGACGGCCAGGATCACGAACGACGCGGCGAAGACGCCGAGGCGCATGGCGGTGTAGCGGACGGCGGGGTTCGGCTTGGGGGTCACGGCTGACAACTTCTCTCTGCTCTCTGCTCCGTCGGTCGGGGTGGTGCGCGGTGGTGCGGGGTCGTGCCCATACGGCGTGTACGCGCGTGTGGCGCCTCTCAAGTATGCAGCGGCAGCCACATCGTGATGTCGTCGCGGTAGTCGTCCTCGGCGACGCGTATCGCGTCGGGTACGCGGCCGACCTCCTTGTAGCCGCAGGACGCGTAGAACGTGTCGATCCCCGTCCCGCCCCGGCACGTCAGCCGGATCCCCCGCATCCCCGGCGTCCCCGGCAGCCCGCGCGCCGCGTCCGCCGCCGCGGCCATGAGGCGGCGGCCCTCGCCCGTGCCCTGGCGGTCGGGGTGGACCATGACGGTGTAGAGCCAGCACCAGTGCCGCATCAGGCGGTGGGTGTTGAGCGTGAGGAAGGCGGTGGCGGCCGGGCGGCCGGTCTCGTCGAGGGCGGCGATCAGGCGGGTGCGGCCCTCCACCATGGCCGCGAGGTGCTTGACCAGCTCCGGGCGGATGTCCGCGGGCGTCACCGGGGGTACGAAGCCCACGGCGCCGCCGGCGTTGCTGACGTCGGCCCAGAGCGTGCATATGCCGTCACGCAGGGCAGGGGTGATCGCGGGGTCCAGCTCGTAGCGCAGGGTCATGGGGTCCTCAGAAGCGCATCGGCTGCGGCGCCTCGCGCCGCTCCGGGTCCGGTCCTTCGTGCTCGCGGACCGCGGTGTAACTCCCGTCACGCTCCACCGGGCGCAGGCCCGCGTCCTGGATCAGCTCCACGAGTTCGCCGGCCGGGAGGGTGTCGTCGGCGCCCGGTGCCGGGGCGAAGTCGTCCGCGCCGTGCTGGAGGGCGAGTTGCGCCGTCTGTGTGCCGTACGCGGTCCACGCGGCCCGTACGTGCGGCACGTTGTCCAGCAGCAGCCGCGCCACCGCGAACGTCTT
>NZ_JACBXC010000208.1 GCF_013870535.1 Streptomyces phytophilus
GGGCGCCCACCCCTCGTACGGATACGCGCCCCCGCAGCAGCCCAGGAAGAAGCGGACCGGGCTGATCGTCGCGGCGTCGGTGGTGGGGGTCCTCGTGGTCGCCGCGGTCGTCGGTTCCCTGCTGCCGAAGGATTCCGACAAGGACGACGCGAGCAAGCCGCCCGCCAGCAGCGCCGACAGCAGCGGCGGAGGCGGCAGCGGCAAGGACGCGGCCGAGGGCGCGGCCTCGGGCGAGAAGAAGAAGGAGCGGCCCGACCCCACGCCGGTCTCGTACGAGGGCATCGACGTGACGCAGAACTACGCGGTCTCGCTCGCCGACGACCCGCCGCGGCCGGAGGAGGGGGATGTCGCCTACAGCGGCAAGGACCTGTACTACTACGTCGACACGCTCTTCGAGGACTCCTGGATCGGCACCGACAACGGGAAGTTCGTCCTGCTGAACAACGCGCAGGAGGGCACCCTGGAGACCTGCCGCGCGGAGACGCGCTACACGGAGAAGATCACCCTCGACCAGATCAGCGACGGCCAGCAGTTCTGCGTGCTCAGCGACGCGGGGCACATCGCGGTGGCGACGTACGGCGGCAAGGGCGAGTCGGGGGACGCGACGTACGTCACCTTCGACCTGACGATCTGGCGCAACGCGGAGGAGCCCATCACGACGGACTGACGACGCGGCGACGGGGCCCGGCTACCGGCTCACGACCGGCCCCCCGGGGGCCACCGGCCGGAGTGCCCGGGCCCGAGGGCCACATCGCGCCGAGCAGCCGCGTAGTACGCCTCGCGCGCCACGCGCTGGTCCCCGACCAGAGCCGCCCACGCACCCGGATCACGGACCCCGTCCCGCACGAACCGCTCCATCGCCGCGACCGCCTCCGCCCAGGCCCGCCCCGCCTCGACCACCTCCGGCGAGCCGAGCAACAGCAGCTCCTCCCACGCCAGATCGCGGCCTTCGGAGGCATCGCCCAACCGGGGACCGGCTTCCTGCGGCGCGAGCGGGTTGGGGTTGGCGTCGTTGCCGAAGTGGGCACCGACCCGGAAGAGCAGGCCGGCGGTCTCCTTCACGGCCCGGGAAAAGCCCCGGTAGGCGGCGAACCGCCGGTCCTCCCACCGCACGACGCGCTCCCGCCGAAACCGCACCCGCTCACCGTGCGCGACCGCCACGTACGACCCGAGCGCCCCGATCACCACCCCGACGAGGGCGGGCAGTTGCTCCGCGAAATCCGCCACCCACGCACCGTACCGGCTGCGCCGGACGGGCACCCGTCAGCGACTGATCCACGTCGTCGTGTCGATCAAACACGACCACAGGCGGCTCGTTGTGACGTCGGGAGGGCTCCCGAGGCGCCGCCTTACCCTCATGCCGTCAGAGCGATGGTGAGGAGCGCGGAGATGGACAACATCGGTTCCCAGCCGGGGGTTCTGCAGGAGGGCAAGCCTTCTTCGGTCACGTGGACGGTGGTGCTGATCTGGGTCCAGGCAGTCACCAGCGTCTTCGGCGGCTGGCTGGTGTTCTCCCTCGCTCTGGAGGCGGGGAGTCGCGGTCGCGAGTTCGGCGACTGGGTTTTCCTCCTTACCTACGCACACATGCTGGCAGCGGCGTTATTCGCGGTGTGCGCCGTGCTGCTGATCGGGCGCCGCCTCGCCTGGCCGCGCTACACGGTCATCGTGCTCAACTTGCTGATGCTCGCTTCCTGGGGTGCGGTGCTCTTCGACGGGGAGGCAGGCGGCGGGGCGACGATGCCTCCCCTCATCTCCCTGATCGTCCTGTTCCTGCTCTCCAGGAGGGAGATGGCATGCTGGTACGACAACTCGCCGCCCCGGCGGTGAAGCCCCACCCGGTGACGAGCCTGGCGGAACGCCTGTGACATGGGTGACACTTGATCACCCAGGGGGTAGCATCCCGCGTCCGCCGGGCGCGCGCTCTTCCGGGTTCGGCGCGGGCCCTAGCGGAAGGGTGCGCGGTGCTCACGGGGCTGGAAGCGGGGGACCCCTGTCAGGTGGGCCGGTACCGGATCGTGGCGCGGCTCGGTGCGGGCGGCATGGGCCAGGTCTTCCTGGGGCGTTCGCCCGGCGGTCGGGCCATGGCGCTGAAGGTGGAGCGACGTGTTCTCGCTGGGAGCCGTGCTGGCCTTCGCCGCGACCGGATCGGGGCCGTTCGGTACGGGCGCGCCGCACGCCCTGCACTACCGCATCGTCCACGAGCAGCCCGACCTGGGCGCCCCCGCGCCTCGGCGCCCTCGTGGCGGGATGCCTGGCCAAGGATCCGCGGGAGCGGCCCACGGTGGCCACGCTCCTCGACCGGTTGGGGCAGACGCTCCAGGGGGACGGGGGGGGGAAGCGCCCCGGCTGCACTCCGCACTCGACTGGCTGCCGCCTGCGGTGGCCGGGTCCCTCCGGGACGACGACCACGCGGCACCCGCCGACCCCGGCAGTCCACGACGGCACTGTCTACTTCGGCATCAACGACCAGGCAGCCGGCCGGCACTTCACCCTGTACGCCATGGTGCTCTGAACAACCGCCTCCGGAAGCCGTGAGCCGGACGGCGGGGAGGTGCACAGGACTGCCTCAACAGACAATAGACGTGGTCGCCGGGGTCGACGTTTAATTTGCGAAGCCCGGAAGGGTTGCGATGCCGTCTGTTTCGGAAGATGGCGCTGCAATCAGCCTGACGCATCTCGCCCGGCAGCAATCGCACGCGGCAGAACCTGACCGCGCGCGAAACACCCTCCACGCTCAGGGCTCTACGGAGTACCACCAGGTGCCAAGCGCGCACGACTCTCTTCCGTCGTGCAATGAGGCTGCGCGCCCAGAAGCGGAGGATCGTGAGACATGGCCGGCCGCATGGAACACACACGCGAGTACCCCGCGCACGGCCGTACGGATGGCAGGGGTAGTTAGTCCGGGAATTTCGGTTCCGTACTGACCGACAGCGGGACGAGGTCCCCTCGGTCGCCGCTCTGCGACTCTCGCAGCGCCATTCACTCGGCAGTCGCCGGCCACACCTTCGGGCACAGCCATGGAGAAAACCTGACACGGCGGCCTCTCGGGGCACAGCCCGGGGCGCGGACCAGCGCCGGAGAAACGCCAGGACCAACAAGGAGGGCATTCCTCGATGGGATCAATGAGCCGGGCCTTCACGACTGCCTGCGGGGCCCTGGCCGGATTGGCGGCCGTCCTGCTCGCGGCCGGCGCAAGTTCCGGCGCGGGTGAAGCAGGCACCACCGCGCCGGCCGCCGACGGCACCGCCGCATATGCGGTGGAGGACTTCACCTACCCGCAGGCCGACCGAATCTACCAGGAGACGGGGATTCTCCTCAAACGAGGCGACGGCCGTATCACCATGGCCGACTGCGCCACCGCAGCGAACGTGCTGCAGGTGTACGCCCGCGGCAACGCCGCGCCGACATGCTTCGGCGTGACCGGCAACGGCGGCTTTCTCACGCTGGAGATGAAGTCTGTCTACGGCATCCGCGGCAACGACTTCACCACCAAGGTGGACATGACCGTCGATGCCCAGGAGAAGTCGTTCGACGTGGACAAGAACGCGTGGACCCCGGTCGGGGAGAGTGCCGACCCCGAGGGGCGCGAACACATGCTGGTTGAGATCCGAACTGGCAAGTGAGGACCGATTTCATGCGCATCAGACCTCGTAGGGAACGGATCAGCCGGACGGTGGCCGCGGCTTGCGCCGGTGTGGCACTGCTGGCCACCGCCACACCCGCCTACCCCGTCACCGGCACCCCGGAGTCCGAGGACTTCTACGGATTCACGGCAAAGCTGGTCATCGGGAACCACGACCGCAGCTGCTCCGCCGCCCTGGTCGATTCCGAGTGGCTGATGACGGCGGCGAGTTGCTTCGCCGACGATCCGGCCACCAGTCTCGCGGTCCCCGCGGGCAAGCCCGCATCACACACGACCGCGGTGATCAGCCGCACCGATACGACCACCACGGCCGGTGCCGTCCGCGATGTCGTCGAACTCGTGCCGCGCAACGACCGCGACGTGGTTCTGGCCCGGCTCTCCGCCCCCGTGCTGAACGTGCCCCCCGTCGTCCTGGCCGGGAGTGCCCCGGCTTCGGGTGAGTCTCTGACGGCCACGGGCTACGGACGCACCCGGGACGAGTGGGCACCGGTCAAGCTGCACTCCGGTTCCTTCACCACCGGCGCACTCGTCGGCAGCGACCTGCCGGTCACCGGCCGGGACGGCGCCGCGGTGTGCAAGGGGGACACCGGTGGGCCGCTGTTCCGGGATACCGCGGGGAGGACGGAACTGGTCGGCATCAACAGCCGCTCGTTCCAAGGCGGCTGCTTCGGCACGGACACGGCGCAGACCAGCACCGACGCGATCAGCGTACGTGTGGACGATCTCGGCTCCTGGGTCACCGCCACGGTCGGCAAGCCGGTCGATGTCGATTTCAACGGCGACGGGGTGGAGGACATCGCCTCGGGCGACCCGATGGCCGCCGTCGGCGGTGACGCCGCGGCAGGCGTGGTCCGTGTCGTCTACGGCGGCGGCAAAGGCGTCGCGGAGATCAATCAGGACGCCTCCTACGTGCCGGGAGGCGCCGAGCCCGACGACCGGTTCGGCTCCGCCCTCGCGGCGAGCGACTACAACCAGGACGGCTGCACCGACCTGATCGTCGGCACCCCGGACGAGGACGTCGACGGCCAGAGCGACGCCGGACTGGTCTCCATCGTCTACGGCGCGCCGAACGGGCTGGGCAAGGGCGCGGCCTCGACCAGCTTCCAGCAGGGCGCCGGCACCGCTGCCTTCGCCGAGTCCGCCTCCGAAGCCGGAGACCTGATGGGCTATTCGCTGGCCGCGGGGCAGACCCGCACCGGCACCTCCTACCTCCTCATCGGCGTCCCCGGCGAGGACCTGACCACCGCCGGTGATATCCAGGACGCCGGAAACGCCTTCTACGTACACGGCGACAAGGGCGACAAGTCGGTTGCCGTCAACCAGAACAAGGCCGATATCCCGGGCGCGGCAGAGGCCGACGACGCCTTCGGCTTCGCGGTGGCCGCGTCCGCGAACCACCTCGCCATCGCGGCCCCGGGCGAAGCCATCGGCACCAGGCCGGACTCCGGTGCCATCCAGGTCCTCGACCACCAGCTCACCGCCGACGGCTTCCCGACGCCGGTGAAGGCCGTCCACCAGGACGTCGAAGGCATCTCCGGCAGCGCGGAGGCCGCCGACGAGTTCGGACGTGCGCTCGCCCTGGCCGACTACCGCCCGGAGGGTGCCCCGGCGGCAGTCGACTCCCTCCTCGCCGTGGGTACTCCTGGTGAGGCGATCACCGTCGGCGGCGCAGCCCGCAAGGACGCGGGGCGTGTGGTCAGGTTGCATCTGACGGCATCGGGCGGCTACAGCGAGATGCCCGACATCCAGCAGGAGAAGCCCGAGGTCACCGGCGTCTCCGAAGCCGGCGACCGGTTCGGCGGCACGGTCGCCGCGATCAACACGGCGCCCAGGCAGGTCGGCGGTGTCGCGGACATGTTGCTCGCGGTCGGCGTGCCCGGGGAGGCCGAGGGCGGCGTCACCGACTCGGGTGCGGTGCAGAAGTTCTCCCTGCTCGGTGCACCAGGTGACCACGACCGTTGGATCGTGCCCGGCAACACCGCCGGTCTGCCCGGCACGCCCGGGGCTCGTGAGCGCCTCGGCCGCTTCCTGACCGCCACCGGCGGCCGGCTCTACCTGGGCATGCCCTACGGGCCCAGCGCCCAGGGCGCCGTCCATGCCATGCCCTGGAGCAACGTGAACGGCGGCGAAACCAGGCCCGTCACCACCTACCGGCCGGGTACGCACGGGCTCCCCGCCGTCGGTGAGGAGTTCGGCACCACCATCCAGTAGTCCCGGTCACGCCGGGGGACGAGCCGTGGGCCGTGCCCTGGGCGGCATTGCCGGAACAGCCCGCAGACCACGAGGAGGCGTCAGCAGAACATGCAGACAAGGCAGTGGGACCGTAGAGCGTTCCTCTTCACCCTGGCCGGCGGCAGCGTGGTCCTCGCCGCTGGTTCCCTCTTATCCGCGCGGACCGCCGCAGCCAGGGGGATGACCGCGCCCGGGACGGCCACCCGGCGCGGCGAGGTCGTCCTGGCCTACAGAACCGGCGGCCGCGCCACCCGGGAAGCCGCCGCCCGTGCACTGGTCGGCACGGACGACGACATCGCCGCCTTCCTCACCGCCTCACCCGCCCTGACCGTCGAGGATCAGCGCGTCACCGTGCTGACCTTGATGGCCGGAGGCGGCAACGGGTTGTACGACGGCGCTCAGGCGGCCCTGTCCGGCAGCCCCGCCGAGCTGAACGCCTTCGTCACCTCCGGCTACCAGGCGCACATGACCGAGGACCGGAGGGTGGCGGCCCTGGCCCTGATGTCCACCGGCGGCAGGAGCGTCAACGCCGCGGGGCAGCGGGCCATCGACACCGGAACGGACAAGGCCCTCGACGACTTCCTGGCCGACGGCTTCCGTACCGCGCAGGAGGAGGACGACCGCGCGGAGACCCTGACGGTCATGAGCGCGGGCGGTACGAACGTCAGGGCCGCCGCCGACCGGGCGATGTCGGGGACGGGAGCGGACGTCCGCTGGTTCCTGGAGACAGGCCAGCACATCGCCCGCGCGCGCGACGAGGAACTGACGTCGATCGTCGCCCTGGCACGGCTCGCAGAAAAGGAGGGGAAGCGCGCCGCCGTAGAGACCGACCGCGCAGAGAAGGCCGCGAAGCAAGCCAAGGAGGCGGCCGCCAAGGCGAAGGAGGCCGCTCAGAACGCGCAGCGTGAGACCGAAGCCGCCCAGGGGGACGCGGCCAAAGCCTCTGCCGCCGCCGGGCGGGCCGCCAACGCGGCCTCAGGCGCCGCGGAAGCCGCCCGCACCGCGACTCACGCCTCGAAGGTGGCCGTGGCCGCTTCGCATCGCGCGGCCTCGGCAGCCTCCGCGGCCGCGTCTGCCGCCGCCTCGGCCGGTTTCGCAGCGGCGAAGGCGAACAGAGCCGCCACATCCGCGTCCAAGCACGCCGACCAGGCCCAGGCTGCCAGGGACGCGGCGGTGGCCGCCAAGAACGCGGCGATCAACGCCCGTACCGCCGCAGCC
>NZ_JACBXC010000209.1 GCF_013870535.1 Streptomyces phytophilus
GCGGACGCCGCGCGGCTGCGCGCGATCCTGGCCAACGCCAACCGCCACGCGCTGACGACCTGGTACGACGAGCGCTTCGCGGACCAGGGCGACGAGGGCCTGCTCGACCTCGGCGGCACCACCGAGCACTACGTGCGCCCCGTCGCCGCCGAGGCGTTCGCGCTCGCCGCCGCGCTGGCCACCGGCGCGTACGACGCGCGGCGCACCGGCGTCGCCGAGCCGCGGGCCCGCGCGATCGCCGTGCGCCTGCTGACCTCGGTGGCCGGGCACCACCGCGCCACCGAGGCGGGCGGCTGGGGCGACGAGTGGCAGAGCGCGCTGTGGGCGGCGATGGGCGGGTTCGCGGGCTGGCTGCTCTGGGACGACCTGGCGCCCGCGGAGCGGGAGCGGGTGCGCGCGATGACCGAGTACGAGGCGGACCGCTTCCGCGGCTACGACGTCCCGTACTGGAAGGACCGCGACGGCGTCGAGCAGACCCCCGGCGACAGCAAGGCCGAGGAGAACTCCTGGAACGCGATGCTGCTCCAGGTCGCCACCGCGATGATGCCAGGCCACCGCAACGCGCCGGCCTGGCGGCAGGCGAACCTGGAGCTGATGGTCTCCGCCTTCGCCCGCCCCTCCGACCTCGGCAGCCGGGAGGTGCTGCACGGCAGGCCGGTGTCCCGCTGGGTCGACGGCTGGAACGCCGAGGAGGACGGCCTCGTCGTCAACCACGGCATCGTCCACCCCGACTACATGGCCACCGCCGTGCAGAACACCCACGCCGTCCTCACCTCGGCGCTCGCCGGCCGGGCCGCGCCGCGCGCCGCACTGCACAACTTCGACGTCGTCTACGCCGCCCTCGCCGACCGGGAGTTCGCCAGCCCGCCGTACGCGGCGCCGGGCGGGACGATGTACGTGCGCGGCTCGGACGAGATCTACTTCCCGCAGGGCACGAGTTGGGGCCCGTCGCGGCGGATGGACTTCGTGGCGATGGACGTGGTGGCGCGCGAGCTGCGGCTCGACGGCCGGGCGAGCACCTCCGGCGCGTACTGGGAGCGGCTGCACGCGGGCCGGGCGCTGGCGATGCAGCAGCGCCACGCGGACGGCCGGACGTACGCGCCGGAGGACGCGGACCCGTACCAGGGGCGGGAGGAGTGGGTGGCGATGCACGCGGGCTGGGCGTATCTGACGCGCTGGCTGGTGCACCAGGACGCGGTCCGGATCACGAACAGGGCGTACCCGGGCGGCGGGTGAGGACCGGGGCCCCGGATACGGGGCCGGGGGCGGCGACTTGAGGCCGCCCCTGCTGATCCCGCGGCGCGGCGGGACTCCCGAGGAGGCGCGCGCTGCCCGCCGGCCGCCGCACGGTCCCGGCGATCGTGCCGGCCGGGTGCGGTGCCCGCTCAGATCTGGTTTGCGCCGCCGTCGACGTAGATGTTCGCGCCGACGACGTAGCTGCTCTGTTCCGAGGCCAGGAAGGCCACGACGGCGGCGGCCTCCTCGGGCCGGCCCATACGGCCCTTGGCCACGGTCGCGGCGACGTTCTCCTTGACGGCCCGGGCGCTCTCCTCGCCGCCGAAGGCGGCGGTGCTCCCGGGCGTCTCGATCCACGCCGGCGAGAGGGCGTTGACCCGGATGCCGCGGCCCTTGAGTTCGTTGGACCACGTCCGCGCGAAGGACCGGACGGCCGCCTTCGACGCCGCGTACGCGCCGAACGCCTCCACTCCGCGGTCGCCGGCCGGCGAACCGACCAGGACGATCGAGGCGCCGTCGTTGAGCAGCGGCAACGCCTTCTGCACGGTGAACAGCGTGCCTTTGACGTTGACGGCGAAGGTCTGGTCGAAGTGCTCCTCGGTGGTCTGCTCCAGCGTCACGAACGAGCCGACCGCCGCGTTCGCCACGAGCACGTCCAGCCCCTCGCCGCGGGCCCGGACCGCCGCGTAGAGCCGGTCCAGGTCGGCCGCCGTGGAGATGTCGCCGGCCACCGCCGCGGCCCGGTCCGCTCCGATGGTGTTGACGGCGGCCTCCAGTTGGGCCTCGCGCCGCCCGGTGACGAACACGTACGAGCCCTCGTCCGCCAGCCGTACGGCGGTGGCCAGACCGATACCGGTGCCGCCCCCGGTGACCACCGACGTCCTGCCTTCCAGCTGTCCCATGCGGGTGTCTCCCTCGCCTTCTCGATGCCGATCCCTTCGACATCGATACTGCGGGAGATCGGAGATACTATCCATGATGCATGGTCCTCCATTCTTTACGTATCGTCCAGGAGGTGTCCTCGGTGCTCGGCTTTCGGGATCCAGTGGCCGACGCGATCGGCCTGCTCCGGCCCCGCACGGTGATCGCGCCCGGCCTCCGGGCCGCGGGAGAGTGGGCGTTGCTCTTCGACACGTTCCCGCACGTGCGGATCGGGGGCCTCGTGCGCGGCACGTGCTGGCTGGTCCTCGACGGGCGCGAGCCGGTACTCCTGCGGGAGGGCGACACCTTCATGCTGGGCAACCCCCCGCCCTACGTGCTGGCCGGCGCGCTCGACGCGAGCCCGCGCCCCGCGGAGCAGGTGTGGGCGGGCGCCGAGGACGGGTTCGTGCGGATCGGCCCCGAGTCCGAGGAGGACCTCCACCTGTGCGTCGGGCACATCGGGTTCGACGACAGGAACGCGGCCCTCCTGACCGATCTCCTGCCGCCCCTCCTGATCGTCCGCGCGGACGATCCCCACGGCAGGCGGCTCGGGCAGCTGATCGATCTCCTGGCCACCGAGGTCGGGATCGCCGCCGCCGGCGGCCCGCTGGTGCAGAACCACCTCGCGCAGATCCTGCTCGTGCACATGCTGCGCGCCCACGCCGGGCGGACGGACCGGCCCACCGGCTGGCTGGGCGCCCTGAACGAGGACGGCATCGGTGCCGCCCTGCGCGCGGTGCACGCGGACGTGGCCCACTCCTGGAGCCTCAAGGAGCTGGCCGGGATCAGCCACATGTCGCGTTCCGCGTTCGCCCATGCCTTCAAGAGCCACGTCGGGGTCCCGCCGTTGGAGTACCTGATCCAGTGGCGCATGAGCCCCGTGCTGCCGACGCCGCGGCCCCGCGTCACTCCTCCGGGCGCGCCCGGCTGGGCTGGACGCGCTTCGGCTCGCCCGCCATCTTCGGGTGGTCCGGCGGGTAGGGCATGTCGCCCTGCCCGTGGTCCTGCTCGTGGCGCTCGGACAGCTCCAGCAGCGAGGTGAGGTCGAAGGCGTGGTCGTCCATGTCCGCGTGCACGTCGCCGACCTCGGCGAAGCGTTTCGGCATGGTGACGAGGTCGAAGTCGTCCGGCTCGGCGTCGTCCACCTCCTCCCAGCGCAGCGGCGCGGAGACCGGCGCGTGCGGGTGGGGCCGCACGGAGTAGGCGGAGGCGATGGTGCGGTCGCGGGCCATCTGGTTGTAGTCGACGAAGACCTTCTCGCCGCGCTCCTCCTTCCACCACGCGGTGGTGACGTGCTCGGGCATCCGCCGCTCCAGCTCCCGCCCCGCGGCGATCACCGCGCGGCGCACCTGCACGAACGTCCAGCGCGGCGCGATCGGCACGAACAGGTGCATCCCCCGGCCGCCGGAGGTCTTCGGCCAGGCGGTGAGCCCGTGCTCGCCGAGGACGGCGCGCATCTCGTGCGCGGCGCGCACGGCGTCGGCGTAGTCGGTGCCCGGCTGCGGGTCGAGGTCGATGCGCAGTTCGTCGGGGTGCTCGGTGTCCCCGCGCCGCACCGGCCAGGGGTGGAACGTCAGCGTGCCGTACTGGGCCGCCCAGACGACCGCCGCCGGCTCGGTGGGGCACATCTCGTCCGCGTAGCGGCCGCTGGGGAAGGTGATGCGGGCCGTCGGGATCCAGTCGGGCGTGTTCTTGGGCGCCCGCTTCTGGAAGAAGGACTCACCGCTTATCCCTTCCGGATAGCGCTCAAGGGTCGTCGGCCGGTCCCGCAGCGCCCGTACGATGCCGTCGCCGACGGCGATGTAGTACTGCGCGAGGTCGAGCTTCGTGTAGCCCTTCGCCGGGAAGAAGACCCGGTCCGGGCTGGACAGCCGCACTGTTCTGTCGCCCGCCTGGAGCTGAATCGCTGCACCCATGTGCGCAACGGTAAGGCGGATGTCCGAATCCCGCCTTACCGTTGCGCACATGGATCTGCCGGTGATGCCCCCCGTGAAGCCGATGCTCGCCAAGCCGCAGAAGAAGCTCCCGCCCGGGATGCTCTACGAGGCGAAGTGGGACGGCTTCCGCGCCATCGTCTTCCGCGACGGCTCGGGCGACGGCGCCGTCGAGATCGGCAGCCGCACCGGCAAGCCGCTCACGCGCTACTTCCCCGAGCTGGTCGAGGCGCTGGAGGCGAACCTGCCCGAGCGGTGCGTCGTGGACGGCGAGATCGTCATCGTCCGCGGCGACCGGCTGGACTTCGACGCCCTCACCGAGCGCATCCACCCGGCCGAGTCGCGGGTGCGGATGCTCTCCGAACAGACGCCGGCGAGCTTCGTCGCGTTCGACCTGCTCGCGCTCGGCGACGACTCGCTGCTGGACACCCCCCAGTCCGAGCGGCGCGCGGCGCTGCTGCGCGCGCTGGCCGACGCCCGGGCGCCGGTGCACATCGCGCCGGCGACGCTGGACCTGGCGGTCGCCGAGGAGTGGTTCGAGCAGTTCGAGGGCGCCGGGCTCGACGGGATAATCGCCAAGCCGACCGGCCTGCCGTACCGGCAGAACGAGCGGGTGCTCGTCAAGGTCAAGCACGAGCGCACGGCCGACGTGGTGCTCGCGGGCTTCCGCTGGCACAAGTCGGGGCCCGTGGTCGGCTCCCTGCTGCTCGGCATCAACGACGACAAGGGCGTTCTCCAGCACGTGGGGGTGTGCGCGGCGTTCCCGATGAAGCGGCGGGCCGAGTTGGTCGAGGAGCTGGCGCCGCTGCGGATGGACACGCCGGAGGAGCAGGCGACGCACCCGTGGGCCGACTGGACGAAGGAGGACGCGCACGAGTCGGCGCGGTTGCCGGGGGCGCCGAGCCGGTGGAGCGGGCAGAAGGACCTGTCGTGGGTGCCGCTGCGGCCGGAGCGGGTGCTGGAGGTGGCGTACGACCACATGGAGAACGGGGCCCGCTTCCGGCACACCGCGCAGTTCCGCCGCTGGCGCCCGGACCGCACCCCCGAGAGCTGCACGTACGAGCAGCTGGAGGAGCCGGTGAAGTACGACCTGCACGAGGTGCTGGCCACCCGCGGGCAGGAGTAGCGAGCGGCGCCCCGGCAGCTGAACGGAACCATTCGGTCAGCCGGAGTTGGCCTTCCGGACCCGCCGCCTTCGCCGGCGCCCGGCACCATGTCTCCATGGATGCCACCGCCCTGGCGCGCTCGCTGTTAGAGCCCGTCCCCGCCCACCGCACCGCCGGCCTCACGGTGCTGCGCGCCATCGACGGCGCCGCCGAGGTCGCCGTCGAGGCCCCCGGAGTGCTCGGGAACGTCATCGGATCGCTGCACTCCAGCGGCCTGGCCACCCTCGTCGACGCGGCCGCGCTGGCCGCGATCCTCTCCGCCGGCGACGCGCCCGGCGAACTGGACGGCGTGCTGCCGCTCGGCGCCTCCGCCTCGTTCGAGTACCTGGCGCCCGCCCGCGGCCGGCTCATCGCGTCCTGCAAGCTCAGCTCGTCCGCCGCCCAGGTGCTGCGCCCCGTCCTCGCCGGTACCGCCGACCGAGCCCGCATCAGCACCCAGGGCGTCGTCACCGACGAGCGGCACGCGGTGGTGTGCCGCGGCGGGTTCGAGTGGAGCGTACGCCGCGTCACCCGGACCGCGCGGATCCGCCCCGGGGGCTGACGCCGCGCGGCCCGGCCCCGCCGCCCGGCTCAGCTCTGCGCGGCCTTGGCGAACTCCGCCAGGAACGCCTCGCCGAACGGCTTCAGGTCGCCGGGCTTGCGGCTGGTGACCAGCGTGTTGGGTCCGTCGGCGCAGATCTGGACCGGTACGTCGACCCAGGTGCCGCCCGCGTTGCGGATGTCCGTCTGCAGGCTCGGCCACGAGGTGAGCGTGCGCCCGCGGACGACGTCCGCCTCGACCAGCAGCCACGGCGCGTGGCAGATCGCCGCCACCGGCCGGCCCGTCCGGAAGAACTCCCGGGCGAAGGACACGGCGCCCGGGTCCGTCCGCAGGAAGTCGGGGTTGGCGACGCCGCCCGGCAGCACGAGCGCGTCGTACTCGGCGGCGGTGGCGTCGGCGACGACCTGGTCGATCTCGAAGGTGTCCGCCTTGTCCAGATGGTCGAACCCCTGTGCCCTCCCCGGCCGGGTGGAGACCAGCCGGGGGGTGTGGCCGGATTCCACGACTGCCTGCCACGGCTCGGTCAGCTCGATCTGTTCCACACCCTCGGGGGCGACGAGAAATGCGATGCGCATACGGGCACGTCCTTTCGGTGATCACGGTGTTCCACGAGCACGGTGCGTGCTGCCGATGATCACCTCCGGTCTCTTCCGGGGAGCGCGACCCGCGGGTACCCGGCGTGGCGTGATCGGACACCCCCGTGCCCGCAGCCGGGGCATCAGAGGTCGCACGGGAGTACACCGCCCGGCGCGTCGTGGACGGAGGGAACGGAGGGCCGCGAGGATGGAGGCATGGGAGCGACGCTGCCGGCGGTCATGCGGGCCTGGGCCGTCACCGCGAAGGGCCGGCTGGAGCCGGTGGAGCTGCCGGTGCCCGAGCCCGGGCCCGACGAACTGCTGGTCCGGGTGGAGGCGTGCGCGGTCTGCCGGACGGACCTGCACGTCCGCGACCACGACCTCCCGCCGCACAAGACACCCGTCGTCCCCGGCCACGAGGCGGTCGGGGAGGTCGTCGCGGCCGGCGCCGCCGCCGAGCGCCGCATCGGGTCCCGCGTCGGCATCCCCTGGCTGCGCCACACCTGCGGCCGCTGCCGGTGGTGCGAGCGGGGCCGCGAGAACCTGTGCCCCTCTTCGCGCTACACCGGCTGGGACGCGGACGGTGGCTACGCCCAGTACGCCGTGGTGCCCGCCCCGTACGCGTACGCGCTGCCCAAGGAGCCCGCCGCCGAGGACCTGGCGCCGCTGCTGTGCGCCGGGATCATCGGCTACCGCGCGCTGCGGCTG
>NZ_JACBXC010000021.1 GCF_013870535.1 Streptomyces phytophilus
CTCCGGCGGGACGCCGAGGTGCCAGTCCAGCCCGTAGCGCCGGAACAGCTCGCCGCGCAGCCGGTCGAGCGGCATCGGGACCCCCGGCAGCAGCAGCGCGAAGACCGCGCCCATCAGCTGCGCCCGCAGCATCGGGTACTCGGTGTCCGGGTCGGGCGAGCCCCAGCTCGCCACGGTGTCGCGCAGCAGGACCGCCAGCTGCTGCTGCTCCGCGCACTGGATGAAGCCGTCCGCCTGCAGGATGCCGGCCATGTGGTGCCGCATGAGTACCGGGTGGTCCTGGGAGAGGCCCAGGATCGCGTCGATGGCGCGGGCCATCCGCTCCTGCCCGTCCTCCGTGTGCGCCGGCCGCTCCAGGGCGGCGCCGAGCGTAAGATGCATCAGCCTGTGCACGGCCGACTGCACCAACTGGCGTTTGCCGGGGAAGTAGTACGAGACGAGACCGCGCGCGGAACCCGCGCGTTCTGCGATGTCCCCCAAGGTCGTGCCCTCGAAGCCCCGTTCGTCGACCAGCTCCACCGTGGCTTGCAGCAGACGCTCCCGGGAACGCCGTCTGAGTTCTTCATTGACTGCGGGCCTGCGGGGGGACATCCTGTAACTCCTGCCTTCACTGGCTGAGAGCCAGTATACTCGGCAAGGCTTCCGGCACCGACGTGAGCACGTCCGGTGCCGGGGGGAAGTGGTGGGCTCGGGCGATGCGGGGGATCGCCTGAGCCCACCATGCCTTTTGCGCCGCCCGAGTGCAGGTCGGTCACGTCACGTGACTGTTTCCTTGCAGGTCAGGAGCTATGCACCCGACCCGCCGAGGGAGTAGTCGCCTGTGCGGGGATCGTGGCCGATCCTGAGCGCTGGGAGATTTCGGGGAGATCAACTTGGTTCCGGGTGTTCCGCGGAGTCCGAGGGGGCTCGTACTCGCGGCGGTCGACGACCGGCTTCAGCGAGTCCTCCCAGAGCGACTGCAGCGTCTCGGCGATCCGCTTCTCCATCGCCGGGGTGGTGTGGCTGTAGGTGCCCTCGACGCCGGGGATCACATGCCGCATGCGCTCCTCGACAGCCACTCTAGGATGCCCGGCCTCATCGAGCCAGACCTTCATGCTGTGCCGCAGGCCGTGCGGCACGATGCCCTCCACCCCTGCGACCGCCCGCAGCGCCGGCAGCGTCGCCGGGCGGGACGCGAACCGCGCCGCCACCCGCCGGCCGTCCACGATCGGCCGCCACCAGTTGGTGTAGAACCACGCCCCAGTGTCGAGCTTCCCGCCGCGTGTCGCCGGGAACACCCACTCGCTGTCGTGGCTCGCAAGCAGCCGCCGCATCAGTTCCGCATGGAACGGCGCGAGGATCAGGTTGCCCGTGGAGCCGTACTTCGGATCGACCTGTGCCGGCTTGCCGTTGACCCGCTGGCTCTGCTCCTGGACGAGTAGTCGGCAGCCGGTGCCTTCGTCGACGAGGGCCAGATGCTCGCGCCGCAGCCCGGTCGCCTCGTTGATCCTCAGCCCGCAGTAGGCGATGGTCACGATCAGCACGTAGCCGGCCAGGCCGCGCAGCTCGTAGGCGTTGCGGGCGAGCAGCAATGCCTGACGAGGCGAAGCGATGACCGTCTCGTCCTTCGGCCCCTTCCCCTTGAACCTGCCGCGGCGGCGGGCCGCTCGCGTCGGCACCGGGTTGTCGCCGCGGACCTTCGAGGAGACAGCGTCGTCGAACATGGTCCGCATCACCGACATCGCGGACTTGACGTAGTTCGCGGAGTACCGCGCGCGGAGCTTCTTCTCCCACGTCTTCACGGCCACCTCGGTCACGTCGCCCATCGCTACCGACCCCCACTCGGGGAGGATCACCGACCGGAGCCGCTGCCGGTAGGTGCCGTCGCTGCGGTTGGCGAGTTCTACCGACTCGATCCAGAGTTCGGACCACTCGGCGACCGTGATCCTCCCGTCGCGCGGGTTGATGAACGTCTTGCGGCGCACGTCGACTTCGAGGCCGTGGGCGTAGCCCTCGGCATCGCGGGCCCGGTAGAAGGGCTGCCCCTGGTCGTCGCGGGAGACCGACCCCCAGGTTCCGTCGGGCAGCTTGTACCGGCCGCGGTAGCGGAACTTCCCTGCTCTCTTGTCCCAGCCACGCTTCTCCGCGTGCGCCATGCCGGCTCCCTGCGCTCAGGCGATAACTCGACTCCCAGTATGGCCGTTACAGCAGGCAGAGCCGGTCGACATCCAGCAGTGGGGGGAGGGTGAGCCCGATGCAGATTAGCCCGTCGGTGCCGGGTGGGTCGGTGGGCTGCTCGGTGCCGCCGTCGCTGGAGCCGTCAGTGCTGGTTGCGCCGTCCGTCCCGCCTGCGTCGTCGCTGGGCGATGGCTCTTCGTCTCCCGGGCTGGTGCCGGTGCCGCCGTCGGTCCCGGAGGTAGTGCCGGCCGGAGGTGGATTGTCTCCCGTCCCAGGGTCTGCGGTCGTTGTGGTGGTGCTGTCCCCGGCCGGCGTCGGGGCGTTCACCGCGGGCGCCTGGTCACTCGTGGGGCGGGGCTCCCCTCCCGGCCCGGTGTCTGCCGGACCCGTGGGGGAGGGGCGGGGCGAGTCGGAGCCCGCCGTGGGCGTAGGCATGGCCTCCGGGGGAATCGTTTCTCCGCCCGGGGCCTGCGGAGTCGCGGGCACGGCGGAAGGCCGCCTGTCGGCCTCGGTGTCGACGACCATGGCCGCACCCCACAGGATGGACGCTGCGGTGAGTCCGGCCACGGTCGCGGTGATGGTCGTCGCTGCCACGGTGTGTGTCTCGAATGCGGTCCGGATCTTGGTAGCGATCGCCGCGCCGGCGCCGATGCCGCCGGGAATCAGCAGGAGGTGGCCTTTCTTGCGTGTCGCCTCGGGCGGCTCGGCATCGGGACCGTCCTCCGCTGGAGCCAGCAGCGTCAGCCGGCCCTGGTGCATCTCGCGCTGCACCTCGGCCAGTTGGCCGCGTGCCCGGCAGAGCCCTCTCTCTACCCGGGCCATTCTCCGATACAGCATCACCACCAGCGCCACAAGTGCCCCTAGCGCCCATGCTGTTGCGAACCAAAGCACGTCCACGTCCACCCCCGTACCACGTCGCTGCACCCACCTCACGGGTTAGATACGTGCGTACCGCAAGGGGTTGCGTGCGTCGATAGCCCGGATGGCTGAATCGCGCCCCTATCCGGCGTCGCGCGCGATGCTGTCCTCTTGCTCGCGGGCGCGGGCGAGTGCAGCCTCCACAAGATCGCGGATCATCTGCGCCCGCTCCTCGTAGGGCAGGGCGGAGTCGATGATCGCCTGATAGCGGGGGTCGCGGAACACTGGTTCGCCGCCCTCTGCCGGCGCCGCTGCTTCTGGTCGCGTGGGGGATGGGGGGTTGAGCGGGACGGGGTCGCCGCCGTCGAGGATGCGCCTGGGGGAGTCGTCGGTCCAGCCGAAGTAGGCGGCGACGAGGCGGGCCGAGGAGGGGACGCGGGAGAAGCCCTTGCCGAACCTCCCGGTCTCAAGGTTCTGGATGGTCGATGCGTCCTGCCCTGTTGCCTCGGCGAGGTCGGCTTGCGTCATGCCGCGGTCGTCGCGGGCGTGCTTGACGGCGAGGCCGAGCCGCTTCCAGTCCTTGGCCATGTCTGCACCATGCCACAAGCCAAGGAAACGCGCACCTGCCGAATCACCCTTTTGACCTGTATCGATCGGTGTTGCGTGCGGTCTTTTGTTTCCTCATTAGGCGCGTGACGCATCACTGACCGCACCTGTTCGCACACTGAACGTGCAATTCCAGTGCCTCACGCGCTGCGGCACACCCGCAGAACACCGAACCAACACCGTCGAACCCCTTGCGATCACCGAACCAATCGGCCTAACGTACTGAACGTGACACCGAACGGAGACGCACTCAGGTCCATCCGTGAGGCACGCGGACTCAGCCTGAGACGGCTCGCGGACCTCATCGAACGCACCCCCGGCTACCTGTCCCGTATCGAGCGGAACCTGCAGCCCGCCGGTGAAGAAACCCTCCGCCGCTGCGCCGACGTACTGAATGTGCCCCTCGGCGCCATCACAAGGGAGACCCCGTGAACAGGAAGGACCAGCCTGCCCCCACTGCGGCCGGCCCGACCGTCCTCGACCACGACATCGTCGAGCGCCTCACCGAGGTTCTTGAGGCCATCACCCGCGGGCAACTGTCCGCCGCGGAGCTGGAGCTGAAGTGCTTCACCCCCGCCGAGGCCGCCGTCCTCCTCGGCAAGAGCGAGAACTGGGTGATCGAGGCCATCCAGGACGGCCGTATCCCGCGTACCTACGTCGGCAAGTCGCCGCGGATTCTCGCCCGCCACATCCGCGAGATCCAGGACAGCGGTGAGGTCAAGCCGCACAAGTACGCGAAGCCCGCCGCCTGACGGCTGCGGCCCCGCCCCGGGCCTTCACACACCGGGACGGAGCCACCGCGGCCCGCGGGCCGCGTGATCCACCCGCACATCCCGAATCTGAGAGAGGTGGACCAGTCTCATGGTCTCATCTGCAACTCCCGTACCCGAGCCGTCGGCTGAGCAGGCACTGCTGTCGCTGCTGTCGTGCCGTCCGGCGTCGGACGCGAAGACCAACCAGCACTACGTCGACCGATTCCGCGAGCAGGTCGAGGGCGAAGCGCGGTCCGAGGTCGACCGCCTGCGGGCTGAGCGGGACCGCTACCACAACGCGTGGCACAACGCCCGCGACCGTGCGGCGTCCGCACAGGCCGACGTGGAATACGTCGAGCGCGAGACCCGCGCCACCGTGCTGGACGAGGCGGCGGAGCGAGCCCTCGCACTGCGCCAGTTCGAGAAGGCCGCTGGCCCCCGCGCTAGTGCGCAGGTGTCCGAGAACGTCGGCATCCTCCGCGTCCACGACGAACTGCGCTCCATGGCCGCCGCCGCGCGCGACGCGCAGACGGGCGGTGAGTGACATGGCCGCCCCGGATGTGAACGCCGAGTTCAACGAGATCACCGAGGGCTTGTGCCAGTCGGAGTGGCGGGCGCTCTTTGAGTCCGTCGAGGACGAGCACGTGCCGTCTCCGGACGGCAACGGCACGGACCTCGGCGTGGAGATCGGCCGCATCGTCTTCAATCTCCTTCCGGAGCCCGTGATCGGCCCGGCGCTGGACGAACTGTTCCGCACCTACTGGGCGGCGCTGGTCAACGACCGCGTCGAGCTGGAGCGCTGGGAGTCCGAGCGCCAGCCGCGCGCCGAACTGACCGCACTGCTGGCCGCCCGCCGGGAGTGCCGCCGCTACGGCGACCCGTACCCGGACGGGCTGCTGGACGACATCGCCCGCCTCACCGACGAACTGCACGGCGGTGCGGCATGAACGCCCGGGACGAGTTGGACCGCTACATCGAAACGCTCCAGATCTTGGGCGGCGACAGCGACAACCGCAGCTCCGAGCAGGCGATCTCGGATGTATCGGCCCGTGACCACTTCATCGACGCCTACCGCGCCGAGGTGCTGGCGGAGGCGCACGGCGAGGTCGTGGCGTGGCTGGAGAAGAAGGCCAGCGAGCATCACGCGCAGGGCAGGCAGTACGCCAAGCAGGCCGGCGTCATCTGGCGCCTGGCCGACAAGGTCAGCCGAGGCGCGGTGAGGGTCTTCCCCTACAAGCCCCGCCGTCAGGTGGAAGACGTCCGCGCCGACGAGATCGGCGGTGCCTCCGATGACCGCTGACCGCATGACGCCGGAGCGCGAGCAGCAGATCCGTGAGCTGGCCGAGATGTCCGGCGAGGACAGCGCCATCGCGCAGACCGTCGCCGAGGTCGACCGCCTGCGTGGCGCGCTGCGTGAGGCGTGCGACCACGTCGCCGAGCAGGACGACAAGATCGAGCGGCTGACGCGGGAGCGGGACAGCCTGATCGCCGCGGGCCGCGAGGCGCTGACATCTCTGGATGAGCTGATCGCCGACCACCCGGACCCCGGCACTGCCGTGCTCGGATCCCGCCACATGCTGGCGCAGGCGCTCCTCATCGAGACCCAGGAAGCCACCACCTTCGCCGCCGAGGAGCGCGCGGCCGAGCTGCGTCGCATGGCCGATGAGCTGGCGTCACACCTGTCGCCTGCCAGCGACCGCGACCCGTCCGACTACGAGCGGGCCATGGGCGACTGCATCAACGATCTCCGCCGCCGCGCGGATGAGATCGGCGGTGGGTCGTGAGTCTCGAACTACGGACCTACCGGACCGCCCGCAAGGCGAAGCGCTGCGACATGCACGGCTGCTACCGGACCATCCAGCGCGGCGACCGGTACCTCCGCACGTCGCTCCCGCCGCAGGTCGACCCCAACTCCAGCGACCACTGGTGGTCACTGAACGTCTGCGCCGGGTGCATGTCACCCGAGGACCGCGAGCGCACCCAGCGCCGTGACGAGATCGGCGGTGCCTGATGGACGCCCTCGACTCCACCCCTGCTCCGGTCCTGGATGCCGCCGCTGTGCGGCTGGCTGACGCGCTGGACACCCGGCGCCCCCCGCGGCCGATTGCCGCGCTTCTCCGCTGGTTCGGCCTGGGAGGCAGGTCATGACCATCCCGCAGACCCTCCGCATCAACGCCCTCGACGACAGCGGCGACGTGGTTGCCGCCCGCGCGACCGCCCTGCGGCTCGACCGCGGCCGGCTCGACGAGCAGCGCCACCAGTACCTCGACCTCGACCCGGACAGCGCATGCCGCCCGCAGGGGTTCGTGTGTCCCGCCTGCCTGCCGAAGGGAGTGGCCTCCGATGGCTGACCAACTCGCGCGGCGCATTCTGGCCGCGCGCGCCCGGCACGACCGGCAGCAGCTCGCCGCCGACGCGGAGCTGATGGCCCGGCACGCCCGCCAGTTCGCCGACGACACCGCCGCAGGGCGACTCACCACCGCAGCCGGGGACGCCTCTCGCCTCGCGCAGGAAGCCCTTCAGCTCGCCGCCGCGGCGGCCCGACTCGGTGGCTGGACCGACGCCGCCGAGGTCGTCGAGGGGGGTGAGCCGTCGTGAGCCTCATCGACGACTTCACGCCCGCCTCGGCGATCGAGTCCCGCGCGCCGCTCGCGGACCGGGCGCAGTACGCGCTCACCCGGCTCGACACCATCGCCCGCCGCATCTGGGGCGACGAGACCACGTGGACCCCCATCCAGCGCCTCGCCTACGACGAGGCGCACGAAGAGATCTACGCCATGTACGAGCAGGACAGCGCCGCCGAGGAGGTGGCCTGATGACCGAGCGCCACTACCCGATCCCGCCGCAGCCGGACGACGACCCGCGGTTCTCCTTCGGTCTCATCTGGGACGTGGCCCGGCTGCTGGAGCAGCACGGCTACCCGCCGATCGACGGCGACGACTTCGTCGACCTCCGGCAGGCCCTCTACCGGTTCCTCTACACCGATCGGGACGGGGGTGCGTCGTGACCGCCCTGTCCCCGCGGCAGCACCGCCTGTGGGAGCTGCTGTGCGACCGCACGCGGGTCACCACCGGCGACGTGTGGGCCGCGAACCGCGGCCTCGACGCGCCGAAGAGGACCACCGCGCGCGGCGACGTAGGCGACTTCTGCCGCGCCGGGCTGCTCATCCCGCGCGGGCCGGAGGATGCGCGCTGGTTCGAGCCGGCGGGGGGTGCGTCGTGCTGACGCTCATGGACTGGTTCTGCGGTGCTGGCGGCTCCTCGCAGGGCGCGCACGCGGTGCCCGGGGTGAAGGTCACCCGTGCCGCGAACCACTGGGAACGCGCCATCGAGTCCCACGCCGCGAACTTCCCGGACACCGACCACTACCGCGGCGACATCCGCGAAGCACCCGTGGACCGCTGGCCCGTCTGCGACATCTTCTGGGCTTCCCCGGAGTGCCCGCAGTGGTCCAACGCCCGCGGCCGGAAGCGCGACTTCCACAACACCTTGCAGGGCGACCTGTTCGACGACGGCGCCACCCCGGAGGAAGTCGAGCGGTCGCGCGCCCTCATGGAGGAGGTGCCGCTGTACCTCCGCGGCGTGCAGGACCGCGGCGGCCTGGTCCTCGCCGGTGCCGTCGAGAACGTCGTTGACGTCCGTGCCTGGGACCAGTGGGACCGGTGGCTGGGCGAGATCCGCAAGCTCGGCTACCGCACGCGGACGATCGCGTTGAACAGCATGCACGCCGACCCCCGGTCGGTGCACCGTGCGCCTCAGTCAAGGGATCGCCTGTACGTGGCGTACTGGCACGAGAGCCTGCGCCGCACCCCGGACTGGGACAAGTGGCTGCGCCCGCGCGCCTGGTGCCCCGGCTGCGACGGCTGGGTGCAGGCCGTGCAGTCTTTCAAGGCCCCGGGCCGGGACATGGGCCGCTACCGGCAGCAGTACGTCTACCGCTGCCCCAATGCCGCGTGCCGGTCCCGGGTCGTCGAGCCGGAGGTGCTGCCCGCGGCGGTCGCGATCGACTGGTCGCTGCCCGGCCAGCGCATCGGCGATCGCGCGAAGCCCCTGGCGGAGAAGACCCTCGCGCGCATCCAGGCGGGGCTGGACAAGTTCGCCCGCCCGCTGATGGTCCCGGCAGGAGGGACGTGGCGGACCGACGCGGTCCCGGCTGATGGCCCCATGCCGACGCGCACGACCCGGGAGAACGACGGGCTGGCGATACCGCCACTCCTCATCCCCGTGGAGGGCCGCGACGGTAAAGAGCCGGCCTCCGCGAATCTGCCGTTGCGGACGCAGACCGCGCGGAACGAGACCGGGCTGGCGTGGCTGCCGTTCATGGTCACCATGCGGGGCGGGGGCGACCAGCTCCGCGGGCGGTCGATCGGCGAGCCGGTGGGCACCGTGTCGGCGAACGGCAACCACCACGGCCTGGTGATGCCGGACGCCGCGTTCGTGATGCGGAACAACAGCAGCCGGTCCGGACCGGGAGGCGAGCACTGCACCCCCACCACCGAGCCGCTACGCACGCTGACCGCCGCCGGGCACCAGTCGCTCATCACGTGGGAGCACCTGCTGGTGCCGTACTACGGCAACGGCACCGCCCGCACCGTGCGCGAGCCCGTCGGCACGCTGTCGACGCGCGACCGGTACGCCCTCGTGCGCGGCTCCGTCGACATCGAGGACGTGCTATTTCGCATGTTGGAGCCGCACGAGATCGGCCGCGCCATGAGCTTCGCCGACTCCTACGTCGTGCTCGGCAACAAGCGGGAGCGCGTCCGGCAGTACGGCAACGCCGTCACCCCCAACTGCGCCGAGGTCATCGTCGCCGCCCTCACCGAAGCCATCACCGGCGAGGACATCAGCAGGTATGAGGAGGTGGCCGCAGCATGACCGCCCCGACGCGCGAGCAACTGGCCGCCGACCTCGCCGCCGTGACCGCCCGCGTCACCGAGCTGGAGTCCCAGCTCCTCGACGCCCAGGCCGTGAACGCCCGCCTACGCGGCGGCGCCCCGGACTACGCGGCGTCCCTCGCCGCCGGCCACACCGAAACCCTCGCCGGCTTCGAGACGCGCACCGCCCGCCGGGACCTGTCGGCGCTGGTCGGCGGGGCGAGCCACCGGCACGACGGGCAGCGGTGGACCACGGGAGGTGCACGGTGAAGTCCTGGATGAAGGCCACCGCCGTCCTGGCTGGGTACATCGCGACGATCCCGGTCGCGAACTGGCTGGTCGCCCACGTCGATCCGCAGCCTGTCGGGCTCGGCTACGTGGCCCCGGCAGGGGTGTACATGGTGGGCCTCGTGCTGGTCCTGCGGGACGCGGTGCGCGAGACGGTCGGACGCCCCGCGGTGGCCGTTGCGATCGCCGCGGGTGCGGTGCTGTCGTTCTGGCTCGCCACCCCGGCGCTCGCCTTCGCCAGCGCGGCGGCGTTCGCGCTGTCGGAGACCGCCGATTCGCTGGTGTACGAGCCGCTGCGGAAGCGCGGCCGGCTGACCGCCGTGGCCGCGTCGAACGCGGTGGGCCTGGTCGCGGACAGCCTCCTGTTCCTGTGGCTGGCGTTCGGCTCCTTCACCTACCTGCCGGGGCAGTTGCTCGGCAAGGCGTGGATGACCCTCGCCGCGCTCGCCGTGATCGCCGTGTGGCGGTCCCGCCGGAAGGCGGTGGCGGCGTGATCCGCTTCTACATGGGTGCGAAGCCGCACTTCATCCAGCACACGGATGTGCCGCTGTTCGTCTCGGACCGGCACCTGAAGAAGATGCTCCGACTTCCGGAGGCCCGCGGCCCCGTGGCCGTCGACTCGGGCGGCTTCACTGAGCTGTCCCGTGAGGGCGGATGGCACAACGGGGCCACCCCCCGCCAGTACGTCGACCGCATCAACCGGTACGCGGCGGAGATCGGCATCGACTGGGCTGCCCCGCAGGACTGGATGTGCGAGCCGGACATGCTCGCCAGGACCGGCCTGACGGTCACCGAACATCAGCGCCGGACGGTCGGCAACTACCTCGACCTGAAGGCCGCCGACGACACGGCGCCGATCATCCCGGTGATACAGGGCTGGTCGCTCGCCGACTACGACCGCTGCGTCGTCATGTATGAGCAGGCGGGCGTGGATCTGACCGTGCTCCCGGTAGTCGGCATCGGGTCGGTGTGCCGCCGGCAGGCGACCCGCGAGGCCGCGGCTCTCGTGTACTGCCTCACCCAGATCACCGGCCTGCGCCTGCACGGCTTCGGCTTCAAAGTCGACGGGCTCCGAGAGGTCGCACACCTCTTCGTGTCCGCGGACTCCATGGCATGGTCCGCCGCCGGCCGCCGCGAACCCGAGGGCTGCTACTTCCGCCTGCCTCGCTCCCGCGGCCCGCACCGGAACGAGGCGAACTGCCTTCGGTACGCCCTCGCCTGGCGCCGGGACGTACTCGATGCCTGCGGCACCCAGCAACTCACGTTGGGGGTGGCCGCATGACCCGCCGTACCCGCGACGCCGTTCTCGCGATGGCCGCGCTGTGCATCCCGTCGGCCGGGCTGCTGATCCTCGCCCGCCGACTCACCAAGACGACTACCCACCAGGGGGAAACCCGATCATGAGCACCCGAGGCTTCATCTCATTCGCCGTCAACGGCGCGACCAAGACCGCCTACAACCACCACGACAGCTACCCGGACGGGCTCGGTCTCGACGTGCTCCGGTGGGCACGCGAAGCCGACCTGGGCGCCGCGAAGACGGCCGCTCAGGCATTGCGCGTCGTCACCGACGTCGATGAGCCGACCGACGAGGACATCGAGCGGCTGGCGCCGTTCACGAACCGCACCGTCGGTGGGCGGCGTGAGCGGCCGGACTGGTACCAGCTACTACGTGAGACGCAGGGCAGCCCTGCGCGGATGCTCCAGGCGGGCGTGATCGGAGATGCAAGCGAATTCCCGGCCGACTCCCTCTTCGCCGAGTGGGGCTACGTCGTCGACTTCGACGCGCAGAACTTCGAGGTCTACGAGGGCTTCCAGAAGCGCGCGCACACCGAGGGCCGGTTCGCGTCGCCTGAGTCGGATGACAACGGCTACTACCCCGTGCGCCTGATCAGGCTCTGGCCGCTGACGGCCCTGCCGGACGACCGGACGTTCGTCGCGGAACTGGAGGGCGAGGACGGCGGGAGTGACGACCGGTGACCCTCCACTTCCCGCGGCCGCGGATCCGCCGCCGCCCCGGCGCGCACACCGAACCCGGGCAGACGCAGCGCCTCCAGGCACGCGTCGACGACCTCACCAAGCAGCTCGACCGGCAGACGGCCATCAACGCCGACATCAGCCGTCGGCTCCGCGCCCTCGAAGCCCGCGACGCCAACGCGCACAGCATGTCCGAGTTGCCGCAGCACATCTCCACCGTCGCCAGCCCGCAGGCCCGGCCCGAACCCGTGAGCTGGGGCGTATGCGTCCGGCCGCTGCATCAGGCGCCGTTCGCCCACGGCGGTGGGGGGCGGGGGCGACGTGCGGATGCCGCGGGTCGACCGGCGGCCCGGCTGGGCCGAGGACGCCGGGGAGGTGGCGTGACCATGGACGACGTCGTCCGCACCCTGCGCACCGCAGCCGACCTCACCCTCACCCACGGCCCGGACCCGGTCGGCTGCATCCGCGCCGCCATCTACGGCGACCCCAACGCCGTCCTGCCGTTCGAGGACACATACGACTCGCTCCTCGCCGAGGACAGCGAGTACCGCCTGCAGTACCACCTCAACCCCGGCAGCTCCGATGCGGCCGACGACACCACCTGCGACGAATGGGCGGCCGGCCGCAGCGTCGCCGACGTGCGCACCGCCCTTCTCGCGACCGCCGACGAACTGGAGGCGGTGACACGGTGAGCGTCTACCACCACGACGACCACGTGACCCTCCTCCTCGGCAAGGCCCTGGAGCAGCTGGCGACGCTGCCGGACGGCTCCGTCGACTGCATCGTGACCAGCCCGCCGTACTACTGCGCACGCGACTACGGCGACCCCGGCCAGTACGGGCTGGAGGCTTCGCCCGCCGAATACGTCGCCACCCAGGTCGCCGTCTTCCGTGAGGCGCGGCGGGTGCTCACCGACGACGGCACCTGCTGGATCAACGTGGGCGACACATACGGGTCCGCACGGGAGATCCGCAGCCGCATCGGGATCACATCCGAACCCAGACGACCCGTCCCCGGGCAGCGCAAGAGCCTGCTGCTGATCCCCGAGCGTCTCGCGACGGCGCTCGTCGACGACGGATGGACGCTCCGCAACAAGATCGTGTGGCGGAAGACGTCATGCATGCCGGAACGTGTGGACGACCGGCTCAGCCGACGCCACGAGTACATCCTCCTGCTGACCAAGCAGGACACCTACACGTTCAACCTCGACGCCATCCGGGAGAAGCCCGCACACGCAGGCATGACCTCCGCTCAACGGCAGGCGACTCTGGGGCGGCACGTCTGGCACGGCCCTGCCGGGCACGGCGCGAAGGAGTCCGTCCCGAGTCTGGCCTCGCACCCTGCCGGGCCCAATCCCGGCGACGTATGGGACCTGCCGTCCGGGCAGACCAGCGGCGGCCACTTCGCGACGTTCCCGATCGACCTGCCGATCCGCTGCATCAAGGCCGGCTGCAAGCCCGGCGGCACCGTCCTGGACCCGTTCTCCGGCTCCGGCACCACCGGCGAGGCCGCCGTGCGGCTGCTGCGGAAGTACATCGGCATCGACCTGCGAGCGGCCTACCACGACCTCGCTATCCCACGGTTCGCGCAGCCCGGCTTCGACTTCGAGCCCGAGCCCGACTCCACCGAGACGCCGGCACCAGCGCCCGCGCTGTTCGACACCGCCTGAGGCCCGGCCCTGCGGGCGGTGACCGCCGCACCCGGCCGCGGGGCCGCACCACCCACCCACACCCAAGATCAACGCGTCCGCAAGGAGACCGAAGTGAGCAGCAAGACGCCGCCCCTGGCGGTAGTTGACACCGAGACCACTGGCCTCGACCGGTTCCTCCATGACGCCTGGGAGATCGCCGCGATCGTCCGAGCCGACGGCTACGAGGACGAGTACGTCTTCCGTATCGAGCCGGACCTGACGAACGCCGACTCCAAAGCGCTGGAGATCAACCGTTACCACGAGCGGACCACCGCGCCCGACTGGCGGTGGGATGACCGGCAGACCGCCGCCACCCGGCTGTACTCCCTCCTCAACGGCGCCGTGATTCTCGGCTCGAACCCGGCCTTCGACGCGGACATGATCGGCAACCTGTTCGGCCGCTACTACGCCGACCCGAGGCCGTGGCACTACCGCGTCATTGACGTGCCCGCCATGGCCGCCGGCTGGCTCTACGGCGCCAACGAGCACTTCACCTACAGCGGGCCCGTAGACCTCGCGGAGACGGTCGCTCTGCCGTGGAAGTCCTACCACCTGTCCGAGGCGCTGGGCGTAGCGCCCCCGGCGGAGAAGGAGCGGCACACCGCCCTCGCGGACGCCCGCTGGCAGGTCGCGCTGTACGACGCCGTCGTCGCCCGCCGCGGACAGGAGCGTGCCGCGTGACCGCTGTCGCCGAGGCCATGGAGCCGGGCCAGTACGACATCCCCGCCGAGCTCTACCACCAGGACCCCGTCCCCGGCGGCAGCCTGTCCGCGACCGGCGCGAAGAAGATCCTCGACTGCCCCGCCCGGTTCAAGCACGCCCTCGACAACCCCGAGCCGCCGAAGCGCGTGTTCGAACTGGGCACCGCCGCGCACTCCATTGTCCTCGGCGACGGCCCCGAGCTGGCGAAGATCGAGCACAAGGACTGGCGGACGAAGGCGGCTGCGGCCGACGTCAAGGCCGCCCGCGACGCCGGGAAGATCCCGCTGAAGCCGGCCGAGTACCAGGCCGTGTTCGACATGGCGACCGCCCTCGACGCCCACCCCGAAGCGTCCGAACTGCTGGCACCCGGGAGCGGTGAGGCCGAGCAGTCCCTCTTCTGGCAGGGCGAGGGCATCTGGTGGCGGGCCCGCCTCGACTGGCTCCGCGGCGACGGAATCGTCGACTACAAATCGGCCAAGTCCGTGAAGCCCGAGTCGCTGGAGAAGGCGATCTGGGAGTACGGCTACCACGTCCAGGAGCACGTCTACCGGACCGGCGCCGCAGCCCTCGGGATCCTCCCGCCCGCCGCGCCGTTCCGGTTCATCTTCCAGGAGCGCGAGGCGCCGTACCTGATCACGGTCGCCGAACTCGACCCCGCGGCACAGGAGATCGCCCGTCGCGACGTCGCCACCGCCGCGTTCCTCTACGACCGCGGGCGCCGCACCGGCGAATGGCCCGCCTATGTGCCGCAGACCGCTGTCCTCACGCTGCCCGAGTGGGTCCAGCGCCAGTACCGATAGGAGATCCAGTGTCCAACCTGCCCCCGCCCAAGCGCGCCGCCCAGCAGCGGCAGCCCGCCGACGACGAGATCGAGTTCGTCTTCCGCCCCGCCACCAAGGAGGGCTCCAAAGCCCGCGTCGCCGTCCAAGGAGTCTCCGGCTCCGGCAAGACATGGACCGGACTGTCCATCGCCCACGGCCTCGCCGAAGGCCAGCGGTTCGCCGTCATCGACACCGAGCGCGGCGCCGCATCCCTGTACGTCGGAATCAACGGCATCCAGTTCGACGTGCTGCAGATGCACCGCTACGACCCGCGGGACCTCGGCAAGGCCCTCACGGCCGCCGAGCAGGCGGGCTACGGCGTCGTGTTCGTCGACTCCCTGTCGCACTTCTGGAAGGGCACCGACGGCACCCTCCAGCAGGTCGACCGCGCCAAGGGCAGGTTCGGCGGCAACTCCTTCGCCGGCTGGCAGGAGGGCACCCCCATGCAGAACGACATGATCGATGCCCTCCTCGCCTTCCCCGGGCACGTCGTCGTCACCATGCGCTCCACCACCGAGTGGGTGCTACAGGAGAACGAGCGCGGCAAGAAAGAGCCCAAGCAGATGGGCATGCGCGCCGAACAGCGCAAGGGCGTCGAGTACGAATTCGGCCTCGTCTGCTCCATGGACATCGACAACACGCTGACCGTGCTGAAGACCCGCTGCCCGTCGCTGCACCGCGCCGTCATCAAGGAGCCCAACGGCGGCGCTGACATCGCCAAGCCGCTCCTGGAGTGGCTGAACGACGGCAGCCAGGCGGCCCCGGCGGCTGAGGTGGACCCGGCCGAGTACATCGACCGTGCCGTGAACCTCGCCAGCTACGACGAGGCGATCGCCCTCTACAGCGAGGTCGACGCCCGCGGGCTGCTCGCCACGCCGCACCTCGACGGCGACACCCCGACGTCCCTCGGCGACTACATCCGCGCCCGCGGCACCGCGCTGAAGAACGCACCCGCCGACGAGCCGGAGCAGGGCGGTACCGCATGAGCAACGACCGCCGCGACTACATGGTGCGCGTCGGCAACGTCGCGGTCCGCCGCGACTGCTTCACCCCGCACCCGGAGGCGCAGGCCATCGCGAACGTCGCCGCCACGACGCACAGCTTCGACTGCGTGCAGGCGCTGCGGCAGCAGGCGGACGACGAGCAACTGCTCAACGCAGGCATCGACGCGGACGACACCGGCGAGCCGGACATGCTCCGCGACTACCTCGACCGCCGCGCCGCCGTCCTCAACCCCACCCCGTAACCCGACCGCGGGGCCGTCCCGCCCGCCCCAAACAGGCGGGCCGACCCCAGCAAGGAGCATCCCATGAGCGACCCGCGACCCCTCACGACCGCCGAGTGGCAGCACGCGGTCGACAGCCACGGCCTCGTCGCCGGACCCGCATACGCCTACGGCCTGCCCGACGGCACCATCGAACTCGCCGTCCACATCGCCACCGGCGACGACCTGACCGAGGACGCCCGTCAGCAGCTCCACGCCGAGCTGCACACCGCCATCGACGACACCTTCCGTCGCGTCCTCGGCCGCACGCCGGGCCGCTCCGGCGGCATGCTCATCGCGAGGGCCGAACGATGACCGCCCGCCGCCAGCCGGGGCCCGGCCAGCAGGACATCACCGGCGCCGAGGTCCCGCCGCAGGACGACTTCGACACGTGGCTAGAGAAGATCCGCGAGGCGTACCTGACCGCCGCCGCGTCCGGCCGCACCTTCACCTGCTTCGAGATAGCAGACGAGAACCACCTCCCCGAGCCGCCGAACCCCCGCGCCCACTGGGGCCGCGCGATGGAACTCTTCGCCGCCGACGGCTACATCCGCACCGCCGGCTGGGCCGCATCCACCCGACCCACCACACGGCACAGCGGAGTGCGGACCTGGCGCGGGACCCGGGCCGCGCAGCAGGGCAGGGCCGCATGACGACCTCCCTCGCCCTCCTCGCCGCCGCGGTCCTCGCCGCCGGGGCAGTCCGCCTCCGCCGCGCCGCCCGCCAGGTGCGCGCCCTCAAGCGCGAGACGGCCGACGCCGGCTTCACCGCGCACTGCGACGAACTGCTCGCGATCGTCCGCGACACGCAGCCCGGCCGCGACGAGAACGCACGGCTGCTGCTGGAGGACATGTGGCGGCAGGACGCCGCCGCCCGCAGGAACACCGGACCCCGGCCCCGGAAGGAGGAACTGTGAGCACCGAGACCCGCGAAGCACCGCACCACGACAACCTCACCTGCGTCAAGCAGTACCGTTGCCGCCGGCCCGAATGCCTCGACCGCGAGCGCCAGTACAACAACACCCGCATGCGTCTCATCGCCTACGGGCGCTGGGAGCCCTACGTCGACGCCGAACCCGTCCGCGCCCACGTGCGCATGCTCATGTCCTACGGCATCGGGTGGCAGCGTGTCTGCCGCATCAGCGGCGTACCCAACGGCAGCATCAGCCGCCTCCTCTACGGCGACACCCGTGAAGGCCGCAAGCCGTCCAAGCGCGTCCGTACCGCCACCGCGGACAAGGTCTTCGCCATCCGGCCGTCCCTCGACAACGTCGCCGACCGGCGCGCCGTAGACGGCACCGGCACCCGCCGCCGCCTCCAGGCCCTCATGGCCGTCGGCTGGCCGCAGGCACACCTCGCCGACCACCTCGGCGTCACCCACACGACCGTGTACGAGCAGATCAACCACAAGGTGGACACCGCCACCGGGGCCACGGCCCGCGCCGTTCGCGACCTGTACGACCGGCTGTGGAACGTCGACCCCACCAGCCGCGGCGTCAGCCAGCGATGGGCCGACCAGGCCCGCGCGGTGGCCGCCCGCAACGGCTGGCCGCCGCCCGCCGCCTGGGATGACGACTACATCGACAGCCCCGCCGCCATCGCCGACCTCGGCGACAGCGCCACGCGCAGCGACGCCCTCGCCGAGGACGCCCTCTGGCTCATCAACACCCAGGGCTACGACCGCGCCCGGGCCGCCGAACGGCTCGGCGTGAAGCGCGGCACCCTCGACACTGCGATCGCCCGCTCCGGCCTCACCCAGCAGGACACGGAGCAGGCCGCATGAGCCCCACCAAGCGCGCCACCATCCGCTGCAGCGCCTGCGGCCAGGTCAAAACCCACCGCGCCCACGGCTGGTGCCACACCTGCTACAACCGCTGGTTCTCCCACGGCAAACCCGAGGGCGGGCCGCCCCCGCGGCAGGACAACGGACCCCGGCCCGCGCCACCGCTCGAAGGGGCTGTGCCCAGCGAGCCCAACCGGCGGCGCGGGGTCCGCAAGCCCAAGCGGGGCGGGCGCGCCGACATCCCGGCCCGCGCCGACTGGACCACTGCGCAGCGGAAGCTCGCCCGGCACATCGCGTTGGGCGCCCGCGGGGCGGAAGACAGACGGCTGCTGCTGGAAGCCGTCGGGCTGGCGCCGGCGAACGACGGCGAGCAGGAGCGTGCGGCGTGAACGCCCGGCGCCGGACTGCGCGGTACACGAGGCGCCGCAAGCCGCACAAGCCCGGGGTGAAGCAGAAAAGCCCAGGTCAACGGCAGTTGCGGAGCTAGGCCCGCACCTGCGCAGCATCAGCCCATCCCACGATCCGAATCGTCAGAAAGAAGCAGCTCATGGCACGTGGCCACGGCAGGATCCTCACCTCCATCTGGGAGGACCCGGACTTCCTGGCGCTGGACGAGCGGGCGCAGCGCCTCTACCTGTTCTTGATCTCCCAGCCGAACCTGAACCACGCCGGCCTGCTCGACCTCACCCTCCGGCGCTGGGCGCGCAAGGCCCGCGGCCTCACGGTCGCCGAGTTGGAGAAGCGCATCGCCGACCTGGAGGACGCGCGCTTCGTCGTCGTGGACGAGGACACGGAAGAACTCCTGATCCGTTCCTTCGTCCGCAACGACGGCGTGTGGCGCATGCCGAAGGTCATGGGCGCGATGGTGTCCGGCGCACTGGAGATGACGTCGCGCCGGCTACAGCGCGCGCTCCTGGCGGAGATGGACCGCGTCCCGCTGGAGGAGCTGAGCAGCGAGCCGACGAAGCTCCGCAACGGGGGTCAGGGGCCGTCGATCCGGCAGCAGGTCGCCGACTGTATCAACACCCTCCGGAAGGCGTTCGGCAGCCCTGACGACGACCCCTCGGGAAGGGGTTCCGCAACCCCCTCCGGACCCCCTTCGGTAACCCCCTCCGAGACCCTTCCCGAGGGGGGTCCGAGACCCTCAACGCGCGGGCGCGCGGGCACGTCACGCGCGCCTTCCCCATCCCCTGCCCCTACCCCTACCCCTCACCCCATCCCCAGGGGGGTCGGTTCAGGTGGTGATCTCACTTACGCGCCAGGCTCGGAATCTTCGCGGCCTGAAGGCCGCGCCCCCATCGACGATGCCGGGTTCGAGTTGACCGACGGCATGCGCCGCTGGGCCGAGCAGACCTACCCCCGGGTCGATGTCGACTACGCCACGAATCTGTTCATCACCCACTTCCGGGGCGAGGGCGTCAACCGCCCCAACTGGTACGCCGAGTGGCAGAAGTGGATCACGCGGGAGAACAAGTACATCTCCGAACGCGGCACCCCCAGCAACGTCGTCCAGCTCCCCACCGGCCAGACCCTCACCGGCAGCGACGCGAACTTCGCCGGCCACGCCGCCCTCACCGCGCAACTCCGCGCCCAGGAAGACCAGGAGCGAACCTCATGACACCCGCCGAAGCGGCCGATCTCCTTGCACGCTGCGCAGCCTTCGACAACCGCAAGCCAAGCCTCGTCGCCGCACAAGCGTGGGCGAACGCCCTCAACGAGACACCCCTCGACGCGGACTGCTTCGCCGCGGTGGATCGCTTCTACGGCATGCCGCCGGAGAAGCCCGGGGAGCGTCTGTGGATCCAGCCGCACGACGTCCGCACCCACCGGAAGATCATCCGTTCGGAGCGGCTGGCCAACTTCGTGTACGAACCCCCGCCGGACGGCGGTCCTGACCCCGGCTACCGGCGACGGCTGAAGGGGCAGCTCGATGCCGTCGCGTCCGGCCGCGCATCCGCCCCCACGGCGCCGCCCGCGCTCACCGGCGGCCCGCACCCCGACCTCGAAAGGGTCCTCGACGGCTTCGGCCAGGAGGTCCCGGACGTGGACGACGCCCCGGAGGTCGCCGCGGTGAAGCGGCCCGGACCCCTCGGGATCGTGTGCCCGAAATGC
>NZ_JACBXC010000210.1 GCF_013870535.1 Streptomyces phytophilus
GCTCGGTACCGTGGATGTGTGCGGGTTACGGAATAGTCACGCCGTCAAGGTCTTGACGGCGGTAACCATGGCCACCGAGCCTAGACTTCACAAGTTGTAGGCGATCCGGGTCCCATCGGCGTGGCCCGGGAAGTGGGGGGCCGTCGTGTCGCCCGCCGAACCAGGAGTGGATGGCCGTGGTGGAGACTCCGGGCTCGCAGTCCTCGCTGCACCGGGCAAACCTTGAGCGCGTCGTGCGCGCCGTGCGACTGTCCGGTTCGCTCACACAGGCGCAGATCGCGCGGAGCACCGGGCTGTCCGCCGCCACGGTCTCCAACATCGTCCGGGAGCTGCAGGAGAGCGGCACCGTCAGTGTCACCCCCACCTCCGCCGGCGGGCGGCGCGCGCGTGCCGTGTCGCTGAGCGGGGATGCCGGGATCGTCGTCGGGGTCGACTTCGGCCACACGCACCTGCGGGTCGCCGTGGGGAACCTGGCGCACCAGGTGCTCGCCGAGGAGTCCGAGCCGATCGACGTGGACGCCTCCGCCACCCAGGGCCTGGACCGCGCGGAGGCGCTGGTGAGCCGCCTCGTGGGGGCCACGGACGTGCCCCCGGACAAGGTCGTCGGCGTCGGCCTCGGGGTGCCCGGGCCGATAGACACCGAGACGGGCGTGCTGGGCTCCACCGCCATCCTGCCGGGCTGGACCGGCACCAACCCGCGCGACGACCTCCAGTCCCGCCTCGGCGTCCCGGTCTACGTCGACAACGACGCGAACCTGGGTGCGCTCGGCGAGCTGGTCTGGGGCAGCGGCCGGGGTGCCAAGGACGTGGCGTACATCAAGGTCGCCAGCGGTGTCGGCGCCGGCCTGGTGATCAACGGGCAGCTCTACCGCGGGCCCGGCGGCACGGCGGGTGAGATAGGGCACATCACGCTGGACGAGTCCGGCCCCGTCTGCCGCTGCGGGAACCGCGGCTGCCTGGAGACCTTCACCGCCGGCCGGTACATCCTGGGCCTGCTGGAGGCCAGCCACGGCCCCGGGCTGACCGTGGAGCGCATGGTGCAGCTCGCGCGCGACGGCGATCCGGGCTGCCGGCGGGTGATCGCCGACGTCGGCCGGCACATCGGCAGCGGCGTGGCCAGCCTGTGTAACCTGCTCAACCCCAGCAGGGTGGTGCTCGGCGGCGACCTCGCCGAGGCCGGGGAGCTGATCCTGCAGCCCATAGGGGAGTCCGTCGCGCGCTACGCGATCCCCAGCGCCGCCCGCCAGCTCGACCTGGCCTCCGGGGCGCTGGGCAGCCGCGCGGAGGTGCTCGGGGCGCTGGCGCTGGTGCTCAGCGAGATGGGCGACCGTTCGATCCTTGACGGCGCGGTGCCGCTCCTCGCCCCCGCTCTCACAGAAGGTTGAGTTCACATAGAGAAACCACGGGATCGTATCCGTCTCGTTAAGCATTTACTTCTTGACGGCATGGTTACGGGCGAGTTGACTACCTCACACCTCGGCCGCGAAGGCGCGGCCACGTCAGGGAGGTTCGACCGTGCACACCTATCTGCGCCGTGCGGCAGTCGCACTGGCCGCCGTATCCATGACCGTCGGCATCGCGGCCTGTGGCAGCGCCGATGAGGCCGACAACGACTCCGACAGCGGTGACAAGAAGAACGACGGGCCGTTGACGATAGGTCTCCTCCTGCCGGAGGACCAGACCGCGCGCTACGAGGACTTCGACCGGCCGCTGATCGAGAAGAAGATCGAGGAGCTGGCCCCGGGCACCAAGGTCATCTACAACAACGCCAAGCAGGACGCGACCACGCAGCAGCAGCAGGTCGACACCATGATCACGCAGAAGGTCGACGCGCTGATCCTGGACGCCGTCGACTACAAGTCGATCGCCTCCGGCGTGAAGGCCGCGGACGAGGCCGGCATCCCCGTCGTCGCCTACGACCGCCTCGCCGAGGGCCCGATCAGCGGGTACACCTCCTTCGACAACAACAAGGTCGGCCAGGTCCAGGCCGAGTCCCTGCTGGAGGCGCTCGGCGACGGGGCCAAGGACGGCGAGGTCGTGATGCTCAACGGCTCCGTCACCGACCCGAACGCCGCCATGTTCAAGGAGGGCGCGCACTCCGTCCTCGACGGCAAGGTCAACGTCGGCAAGGAGTACGACGTCAAGGAGTGGAAGGCGGAGAACGCCAACTCCGACATGAAGGGCGCCATCTCCTCGGTCGGCCAGGACAAGATCATCGGTGTCTACGCCGCCAACGACGGCATGGCCGGCGGTGCCATCACCGCCCTGAAGGCCGCCGACTTCGACCCGCTGCCGCCGGTCACCGGCCAGGACGCGGAGCTGGCGGGCGTGCAGCGCATCGTCACCGGCGAGCAGTACATGAGCGTTTACAAGCCGTACAAGCCGGAGGCCGACGCCGCCGCCGAGATGGCGGTCAAGCTGGCCCGCGGCGAGAAGGTCGACTCCGTCGCGACCGGCACCGTGGACAGCGAGTCCGAGCAGGGCGTGCCCGCCGTGCTCATCGACCCGATCGCGCTGACCAAGGACAACATCGAGGAGACGGTCGTCAAGGACGGCCTGTGGAAGATCGAGGAGATCTGCGCGGGCAAGTTCGCCGCCGCCTGCAAGGACGTCGGCCTCCAGTGAGCCGCTGAGCGTGCGAGCCGCTCACCCGGTGAGCCGCTGGCCGCGCCATGCCACCCGCGTGCCCGGGGACCCGCCAACCCAACTCCCGCTGCCGGCGGGGCCCCGGGCACCCGGGCCCTCATCTTGTCCACGCCTATCCCCCTGTAGGAGATGGTTCACGTGTCCGCTACGCCCGTGCTGGCGTTGCGCGGGATCTCGAAGCGGTTCGGTGCCGTCCAGGCACTCACCGACGTCGATCTCGAGGTCCGCGCCGGTGAAGTGGTCGCCCTCGTCGGCGACAACGGCGCCGGAAAGTCCACTCTCGTCAAGACCGTCGCCGGCGTCCACGCCATCGACGACGGGATCATCGAGTGGGGCGGCCGCCCCGTTCGCATCCACAAGCCGCACGACGCCCAGGACCTGGGCATCGCGACCGTCTACCAGGACCTGTCGCTCTGCGACAACCTCGACGTCGTCGGCAACCTCTTCCTCGGCCAGGAGATCCGCACCGTCGGCGTCCTGGACGAGGTCGAGATGGAGCGCCGCTCCCGCGAGCTGCTCACCACCCTGTCCATCCGGATCCCCAGCGTCCGCATCCCCACCGCCTCCCTCTCCGGCGGCCAGCGGCAGACCGTGGCCATCGCCCGCTCGCTCCTCGGCGACCCCAAGCTCGTCATCCTCGACGAGCCGACGGCCGCCCTCGGCGTCGAGCAGACCGCCCAGGTGCTCGACCTCGTCGAGCGGCTGCGCGAGCGCGACCACGCCGTGCTGCTGATCAGCCACAACATGGAGGACGTCAAGGCCGTCGCCGACCGGGTCGCCGTGCTGCGCCTCGGCCGCAACAACGGCGTCTTCGACGTCGCGACCACGACGCAGGAAGAGATCGTCGCCGCCATCACGGGCGCCACGGACAACGCCGTGACGCGCCGCTCGGCGCGCGGAAGTGCGGAGGCAGCGAAGTGAGCACCGAGGGGATCGAGAAAGAGGACTCCGCGAAGACCGACCTCGCGAAGTCCGCCCCACCCGCCGACACCCCCTCCGCCGACGCCGAGCCCGGCGTCGCCAAGGAGGCCGTCACCGCCGTCGACCCCCGGCTCGTCGTCCGCGAGCAGGGCTTCGCCGGCTACCTGACCGAGTTCAAGCGCCGCATGCGCGGGGGCGAGCTGGGCTCCGTACCCGTCATCGTCGGCCTGATCCTCATCATGGCGATCTTCCAGGGCCTGGACGACGCCTTCCTGTCCGCGCAGAACCTGTCCAACATCTCCATCGACATCGCCGGTCCCGGGCTGATAGCCGTCGGCATCATCTTCGTGCTGCTGCTCGGCGAGATCGACCTGTCGATCGGTTCGGTCAGCGGGCTCGCCGGCGCGGTGTTCGCCGTGCTGGCCGTCCAGGAGGGGATGCCGGAAGTCCCGGCGATCATCCTCGCCGTCCTCGTCGGCACGGCGACCGGCGCCTTCCACGGCTTCTTCTTCGCCCGGATCGGCGTCCCGCCGCTCGTCGTGACCCTCGCGGGCCTGCTCGGCTGGCAGGGCCTGATGCTCTACATCCTGGGCAGCTCCGGCACCATCAACCTCGACTCCGACGGCATCGTCGCCAAGCTCACCACGTACTACTTCACCGACGTCGCCGCCGCTTACGGGCTCGCGGCGGTCTCCGTCGGCGGCTACTTCGCCGCCGCGTACTTCGGCGCGAGGCGGCGCGAGGCGGCCGGGGTGCCGTCGCGGCCGCTCAGCGAGATCGTCCTGCGCACGGTCGTCCTGGCCGTGCTCGCGTTCGTCCCGGCGTACGTGCTGAACCAGTACAAGGGCCTGCCGCTGGCGCTGCTCATCTTCCTCGTCGTGGTCGTCGGCGCGGACTTCGTGCTGCGCCGCACCGGCTTCGGCCGGCGGGTCTTCGCCCTCGGCGGCAGCGTGGAGGCCAGCCGCCGGGCCGGCATCAACGTCGACCTGATGCGGATCGCGGTCTTCTCCGTCTCCGGCACGCTCGCGGCCATCGGCGGCCTGTTCATGGCCTCCACCATCGCCGCGGCGAACCAGGGCGCGGGCGGCGGCACGCTGCTGATGAACGCCATCGCGGCGGCGGTCATCGGCGGCACCAGCCTGTACGGCGGCCGCGGCAGCAGCTGGTCCGCGCTGCTCGGCGTGCTGGTCATCATGTCCATCCAGTCGGGCCTGGCGCTCAAGGGCATCGACGCGCCGGTGCAGTACATGATCACCGGCTCGGTGCTGCTGGCGGCGGTCGTCATCGACTCCGTCTCCCGCCGCACCCAGAAAACGGCAGGACGCGCCTGATCGCCGCCCCGCCCGCCACCCGCTGCGCCCCCGTGCCGATTCCCGGTACGGGGGCGCAGCTGTTGCGGACCTGTGGCATACATCGCACTGTCGGATCAGCGACCGGACATCGGGAACATTAGACTCGACCGGACGCTTCGGGCCCGGCACGTCCGTGTGGGCGGCAGGGCCCGGCGCCGTACGGCCCGAAAGCAGGCTGCGACAGCAAGGAGGCACGGGTGGCACTGCTGGCCCGTATCAAGGGACCCCGCGACCTGGACCGGCTCGGTCCCGAGCAGCTCGACCGGCTGGCCGCGGAGATCCGCACCTTCCTCGTGGAATCCGTCGCCCGCACCGGCGGCCATCTCGGCCCCAACCTCGGCGTGGTGGAGCTGAGCATCGCGCTGCACCGGGTCTTCGACTCGCCCCGCGACCGCGTGCTGTGGGACACCGGCCACCAGTCGTACGTGCACAAGCTGCTCACCGGCCGCCAGGACTTCGGCAAGCTCAAGAAGAAGGGCGGCCTGTCCGGCTACCCCTCGCGGGCCGAGTCCGACCACGACGTCATCGAGAACAGCCACGCCTCCACGGTCCTCGGCTGGGCCGACGGCCTGGCGAAGGCCAACGAGGTACGCGGCCGGGACGCCGCCGTCGTCGCGGTCATCGGCGACGGGGCGCTGACCGGCGGCATGGCCTGGGAGGCGCTGAACAACATCGCCGCCGCCCAGAACCGCCCCCTCGTCATCGTGGTCAACGACAACGAGCGCTCGTACGCCCCCACCATCGGCGGCCTCGCCGACCACCTGGCGACCTTGCGCACCACCGACGGCTACGAGCGCTTCCTCGCCCGCGGCAAGGAACTGCTGGACCGCACGCCCGTCGTCGGCAAGCCGCTGTACGAGACCCTGCACGGCGCCAAGAAGGGTTTGAAGGACTTCATCGCGCCGCAGGGCATGTTCGAGGACCTGGGGCTGAAGTACGTCGGTCCTATCGACGGACACGACCTCGCGGCCGTCGAGTCGGCGCTCCAGCGCGCCCGGCGCTTCGGCGGCCCGGTCATCGTGCACTGCCTGACCGAGAAGGGCCGCGGCTACCTGCCCGCGCGCCAGGACGAGGCCGACCAGTTCCACCAGGTCGGCGTCATCCACCCGGACACCGGGCTGCCGGTGGCCGCCGGCGGCGCCGACTGGACCTCCGTCTTCGCCGACGAGATGGTGCGGATCGGCCGCGAGCGCGACGACGTCGTGGGGATCACGGCCGCGATGATGCGCCCCGTGGGGCTGCAGAAGTTCGCCGACGCCTTCCCCGGCCGGGTCTACGACGTGGGCATCGCCGAGCAGCACGCCGCGGTCTCCGCCGCCGGCCTGGCCACCGGCGGGCTGCACCCGGTCTTCGCCGTCTACGCCACGTTCCTCAACCGGGCGTTCGACCAGGTGCTGATGGACGTCGCGCTGCACCGCTGCGGGGTGACGTTCGTCCTGGACCGGGCCGGGGTCACCGGCAGCGACGGCGCGTCCCACAACGGCATGTGGGACATGTCGATCCTCCAGGTCGTCCCGGGGCTGCGGATCGCCGCGCCGCGCGACGCCGACCAGGTGCGCGCCCAGCTGCGCGAGGCCGTCGCCGTCGACGACGCCCCCACCGTCGTGCGCTACTCCAAGGGCGCCGTCGGCCCCGCCGTCCCGGCGGTGGGCCGGATCGGCGGCATGGACGTGCTCCACGAGCCGGCCGGCGCCGAGGGCGCGGAGCGCCCCGACGTGCTGCTGGTCTCCGTCGGCGCGCTGGCGCCGATGTGCCTGGAGATCGCCGGACTGCTCGACAAGCAGGGCATCACCACGACGGTCGTCGACCCGCGCTGGGTCAAGCCCGTGGACGAGGCGCTGCCGCAGCTCGCGGAGCGGCACCGCGTGGTCGTCACCGTCGAGGACAACATCCGCACCGGCGGCGTCGGATCCGCGGTCGCGCAGGCGCTGCGCGACGCGGGCGTCGACATCCCGCTGCGCGACTTCGGCATCCCGGAGCGCTTCCTCGACCACGCCTCCCGCAAGGAGGTGCTCGTGGACATCGGCCTGACGGCCCCGGACATCGCCCGCCAGGTCACCGGTCTGGTCGCGCGGCTCGACCGGCGCGCCGGCGAGGACATCGCGGCCCAGGGGACCGGGGACGGGACGGTGTCCGAGGTCGTCGGGGACT
>NZ_JACBXC010000211.1 GCF_013870535.1 Streptomyces phytophilus
CGGGCAGCGTCGGCACGGTGCTGGACTTCCTCAACGCCCAGGTCGGCAAGGCGTACGTGCTCGGGGCCACGGGCCCCTCGTCGTACGACTGCTCGGGCCTGACCCAGGCCGCCTTCCGCACCGTGGGCGTGGAACTCCCCCGCATGGCCGCGGAGCAGTCCACGGTCGGCACCCCGGTGGCGGTCTCCGACGTCCAGCCGGGCGACCTCGTCTTCTGGGGCGGCACCGGCTCGGCGTACCACGTGGCCGTGTACATCGGCGACGGCAAGTACCTGGACGCGGCCAACCCGTCGAAGGGCGTCGTGATCCAGGAGATGTCGTACTACATGCCCACATCCGCGGCCCGCGTCCTCTGACCCGAGCCCCGCACAGCACCACGAGAGCCCCCGCCGGGACCGCCGGCGGGGGCTCTCGCACACGCCGCCAGCGCGCGTGTGCACGAATTCTCAAGCGAGAGCCGGGGCGGTCTGCGCAGGCCCGTCGCACCGGCCGAGACGGGCGGATGCAGCTTTGCCGCCGCCCCCGGGGGCCGCATCCGGCCTATCGCAGATAGGTTCGCTGCCAGTCCGAAGAACTCATCCCCTGGGCCGCGTCGGCGAGCGCGATGGCGGATGCAGTCTTCAGCCTCGCCCGCGTGCTGTCCACCCACTCCTGAGCGTTGCTGTAGCCCTGTTCGAGGTACTCCATGCCCTGCAGCATGCACTCCAGCCGATCGGCGTCATGCGCCACCACGACCTCGATGGAGTCACCGTTCTCGTACTCGTCGACGACCGCCTGGATTCCGGTCGCGACGGCGGGATGCGCGTCCGCGAGCTGGTCCGCTGTCACGTCCTCGTTCTTCGCAGCGGTGAGGTAGCGGCGTCCGACCCACGGAATGTCTCCGACGCGCGTCTCCTGGGTGTCGTGAAAGGTGCACAGGAGCGCCACCTTGGCAGGGTCGGCTCCCTCAAGCATGGCCAGGACCGCACCGATGACGGCCGTACGAAAGCTGTGCTCCGCGACGGTCTCGGGGTCCTTCACCCCGACGATCCACCAGCCGGTGCGCCGCGCCCGCTTCAGGGCCCCCATCTCCAGGAGGTAACCCACGGAGCCCTTGGCGAGCGCGTCATCGGTCATGAGGTCCTTGTCCTTCCGATAGATCAGGGTCTGCTCAGCCTCAGACCGTAATGCAAGGAGTCCAGTTCGCGCCGGGCCCGCGATGACACACGGTCACCGTCGAGCAGCAGGGAGACCCGGCTCTGGAGATCCCCCCGGTGGTCCGCCGCGAGCAGCCCGGGCCGAGAGGCGACGAGTGCCCAGACGGAGTGCACGTTGAGGTCCACACAGCCGAGCGCGGGATCGAGCCGGTCCACGAGGCTGCGCAGCAGCGCCCCGGGATCCCACGAGTGGAATGACGGGCCCGCCATGAACGAGTCGTCGGGCCGTGGCAGCCGGTCCAGACCGAGCCAGTGGGCCCAGTAGTTGAGGTTGGCGGTCTCGCCGGCGTCACTGCTCATCCCGCGCTCGATGAAGGCGTGAAGCATCTCGACATCGCCATGCCGGGTCAGGGACGTGGCGAGGGATCGCGCATCGGACCAGGCAGGCGCCCAAACGGCGTGGGCGAGGTGCGTCGTCCGGCGACTCTGCATCTCGGCGAGCCAGGCGCGCGTGTCGGAAGCGGAGTCGTAACTGCACAGGTACAGGGCCTGGCGGCGGAGCAGAGCTCCCTCCTCCCCGGCGGCGTCGGCGATTTCGGCGAAGCGGCGCAGATGGCCGAAGAACCGGTGCCGTTCATCGGTGCTCAGCACCGGGGCCGCTGGCGTCGGCCCCCGCCGTCTCGGCACCGGTGCGGACGGCGGGGGCAGGGCCGCGGGAGCCGCCCCGTTGATCGCCCACGTGAGCATGTGGGTCACCGAGCGGGTGAAGACCCACCCTGCGAGTGGGTGGTCGCGGAAATCCTCGTGCGCGTGTCTGGCCTCCAAGGCGTAGCCGATGACCGAATCGGCTTCCATGGCGTCGTCCAGCAGGACCAGCAGGGCAGGATCCGCGCCGGTCCTCAGCAAGTGCCGACGTAGCGACAGGAGCTGTGCGGTCGGGATCGCGGTCAGTGGGCGGCGGCCGGACTCCCATCCCTGGACCGTCGTCGTGTCGACACCGAGTTCCTCCGCCAACCCGCATTGGGTACGTGGAATCCGTTCCCTGGCGATCTTGACAAGATGCCCGGTCACGACTCCGCCGCGGACCTGCGCCCGAGAACCCTGCACACCGGTCGGCGTTCCGTCGCCCCTGTGCGACCAAGTTGGCGTCATGACTGGCTCCCCGCGTGCCCGGGCCTCACACCACTCGTACCCTGCGTCAGTTTTCTGCCCCGCGCGGTCACCGTACGTTCGTAACCCAGGCGAACGAGCAGGGAAGCAGCACACAGCGTAGTCGCGCTGAGTTGTCAGCGATACACAACCCGTGCTCTTCCATTCGGGCTTCACGACTCTCAGCACGGAGGAATCGGTGACGACCGCGGCACAGCATCAACGGGACATCGAGAAGCACACCACCCAGGAGTGGGCGATGCGCTACACCATGGTCAAGCGATCAGCGCGGCTGGCTCGTATCCATGCCCGGCGCACTCTGACGGGTTGGGGATGGCCCGGAGGCGTCGAGGACACTGTCCTCGTCGTCTGCGAACTCGTGACCAATGCGATCCGGCATGGCCGTGTGGCCGGTCACCAACTGGCGTTGCGCCTCGCTCTCCTCGAATGCGGCGGCCTCGTGATCGACGTGTCCGATCCGCGTCCGGACTTCGAGAACTTCGCCGATGCCCTCGCCCAGGGCGCTGATCCCACACACCACGAGCAGGGACGCGGCCTCATGGTCGCGGCCCGGCTCGGCGCAGAGATCACCTGGTTCGTGCGTCAGTTCTGCGGCAAGACCGTACGCGCACGCCTCACCGGCACGCCCGGTTGCCGACACTGCAACGGCTCCTTGTGCAAAATTTCTCAAGGAAGGCCGCAGACCGGGGCCCGCGGGGGAACGGGCGGGACCGACCCGACGGTCACGCGCGCGGGGCGACCTTCGTCAGGCCGTTGATGATGCGGTCCATGGCGTCGCCGCCCTGGGGGTCCGTGAGGTTCGCCAGCAGCTTCAGGGTGAAGCGCATCAGGACCGGGTGGGTCAGGCCGCGTTCCGTGGCGAGCTTCATGACCTTCGGGTTGCCGATGAGGCGGACGAAGGCGCGGCCCAGCTGGTAGTAGCCGCCGTAGGTGTCCTTGAGGACCTTCGGGTAGCGCTTCAGGGCCAGCTCGCGCTGCGCGTACGTCGCGCGGCCGTGGGCCTGGACGACGACGTCCGCGACGATCTGGCCGGACTCCATCGCGTACGCGATGCCCTCGCCGTTGAACGGGTTGACCATGCCGCCGGCGTCGCCGACGAGGAGCAGCCCGCGGTCGTAGTGCGGCTGCCGGTTGAAGGCCATGGGCAGCGCGGCGCCGCGGATGGGGCCCGTCATGTTGTCCGGGGTGTAGCCCCACTCCTCCGGCATCGAGGCGCACCACGCCTTGAGCACGTCCCGCCAGTCCAGCTCCTTGAAGGCGGCGGAGGAGTTGAGGATGCCGAGGCCCACGTTGGACGTGCCGTCGCCCATGCCGAACACCCAGCCGTAGCCGGGCAGCAGCCGGTCCTCCGCGCCGCGCTTGTCCCACAGCTCCAGCCAGGACTCCAGGTAGTCGTCCTCGTGCCGCGGGGAGGTGAAGTACGTCCGCACGGCCACGCCCATGGGGCGCTTCTCGTTGCGGTGGAGGCCCATGGCCAGCGAGAGCCGCGAGGAGTTGCCGTCGGCGGCGATGACCAGCGGGGCGTGGAAGGTGACGGGCGTCTTCTCCTCGCCGAGCTTCGCGTGCACGCCCGTGATCCGGCCCGTGCGCTCGTCGATGACGGGCTGGCCGACGTTGCACCGCTCGTACAGCCGGGCGCCCGCCTTCTGGGCCTGCTGGGCGAGCTGCTGGTCGAAGTCGTCGCGCTTGCGCACCAGCCCGTAGTCGGGATAGGCGGCCAGCTCCGGCCAGTCGAGCTGGAGCCTGTTGCCCCCGGCGATGATGCGCAGGCCCTTGTTCCGCAGCCAGCCCGCCTCTTCGGAGACGTCGATGCCCATGGCGATGAGCTGCTTCGTCGCCCGCGGGGTGAGCCCGTCGCCGCAGACCTTCTCGCGGGGGAACGCCGTCTTCTCCAGCAGCAGGACGTCGAGCCCCGCCTTCGCGAGGTAGTACGCGGTCGTCGAGCCGCCCGGCCCGGCGCCGACGACGATCACATCGGCGGTGCGGGTGGATTCAGAGGCGTCGGTCACGGCGGCTCCCAGATAACGCGGGTCGTTCCCCGCAGTCTAAGTGCCGCCGCCGACACCGCCGCGCCCGCCCCGTGCGGGAGGCGTCAGCTCGGGGCGTAGGCGCGGTGGAGGGCGACGATGCCGCCGCTGAGGTTGCGCCAGGCCGGGCGGGTCCAGCCGGCGGCGGCGAGCCGGGCCGCCAGGCCGGGCTGGTCCGGCCAGGCGCGGATGGACTCGGCGAGGTAGACGTACGCGTCCGGGCTGCTGCTCACCCGCTCCGCGATCGGCGGCAGCGCGCGCATCAGGTACTCCGTGTAGACCGTCCGGAACGGCGCCCACGTCGGGTGGGAGAACTCGCAGATCACCAGCCGGCCACCGGGCCGCGTCACCCGCCGCATCTCGCGCAGCGCCGCGGCCGTCTCCTGGACGTTGCGCAGCCCGAAGGAGATCGTCACCGCGTCGAACACCCCGTCCGCGAACGGCAGCCGCGTCGCGTCCCCCGCCGTCAGCGGCAGCCGCGGGTGGCGCCGCTTGCCCTCGCGCAGCATCCCCAGCGAGAAGTCGCACGGCACCACGTACGCGCCCGCGGCCGTGAACGGCAGCGACGACGTGCCCGTACCCGCAGCCAGGTCCAGCACCCGCTGCCCCGGCCGGGCGTCGACCGCGCGGGCGACCGCCCTGCGCCACAGCCGCGCCTGGCCGAGGGAGAGGACGTCGTTGGTGAGGTCGTAGTTCGCGGCGACGTCGTCGAACATCGCCGCCACCTCGTGCGGCTGCTTCTCCAGGGTCGCGCGCGTCACCGGTCGGCCTCCACCAGCGTCAGTTCCGGGTGCGCCGTACCGCCCTCGATGGCGGTGGACGACAGGTGCGAGACGACGCGGTCGTCCACGGGGTCGTGCGCCGGGTCGTCGTGCACCACAAGATGCTCATATGTTGTCGCACGCTGCGCGGGCACCCTGTCGGCACCGCGGATCATGTCGATGATCTCCCGCAGGTTCGAGCGGTGCCGCGCCCCGGCGGAGGACACCACGTTCTCCTCCAGCATCACCGAGCCGAGGTCGTCCGCGCCGTAGTGCAGCGTCAGCTGGCCGGCGTCCTTGCCGGTGGTCAGCCAGGAGCCCTGGATGTGCGCGACGTTGTCGAGGAAGATCCGCGCGATGGCGATCATCCGCAGGTACTCCAGGGTGGTCGCCTGGGTGCGGCCCTTCAGCTTGTTGTTCTCCGGCTGGTACGTGTACGGGATGAACGCCCGGAACCCGCCGGTGCGGTCCTGCACGTCCCGGATCATCCGCAGGTGCTCGATCCGCTCCGCGTTCGTCTCGCCCGTGCCCATCAGCATCGTGGACGTCGACTCCACGCCCAGCCCGTGCGCCGTCTCCATGATCTCCAGCCACCGCTCGCCGCTCTCCTTCAGCGGCGCGATGGCCTGCCGCGGCCGGGCCGGCAGCAGCTCGGCGCCGGCGCCGGCGAAGGAGTCCAGGCCGGCGGCGTGGATGCGGCGGATGGCGTCCTCGGCGGTGGTGCCGGAGATGCGGGCCATGTGCTCGACCTCGGAGGCGCCGAGGGAGTGGATGACGAGCTGCGGATACGCCTTCTTGATCGCGGAGAAGTGCTCTTCGTAGTACTCCACGCCGAAGTCGGGGTGGTGGCCGCCCTGGAACATGATCTGCGTGCCGCCGAGCTGCACGGTCTCCTCGCAGCGGCGCAGGATGTCGTCCAGCCCGCGGGTCCAGCCCTTGTCCTTGGCGGTGGGCGGGGCGTAGAAGGCGCAGAACTTGCAGGCCGTGACGCAGACGTTGGTGTAGTTGATGTTCCGCTCGATGATGTACGTCGCGATGTGCTCGGTCCCGGCGTAGCGCCGGCGGCGTACGGCGTCGGCGGCGGCCCCCAGCGCGTGCAGCGGGGCGGAGCGGTACAGGTCGAGGGCCTCGCCGGGGGTGACGCGGCCCCCCGCGGCGGCGCGGTCCAGGACTGCCTGCAGATCGGTGGTCACGGTGACCGGCCCCTTCCGCGAGTGGTGCGTACGAGCGAACCCCAGCCTACGCGGAGCAGGTCGCCGGCTCCGGCCGGGCCTCTCCCTCAGCCCGAGCCCTTCGTCAGCGTCGAGCGCGGGTTCCCCGAGGCTTCCGCGTCGGAGCGGTACTCGACCGTCTCGCCGCCCTTGTGGGTGAGCGTCACCGTCGACTCGCCGGGGGCGCAGAGGCCCTCGGTGTTCTCCCTGGCCGGGTCGTCCTCCTCGCGGAGGGTGAGGGTCGTGTCGGTGGCGGCGGTGAGCTTGGCACGGCTGTAGCAGTGCGCGACGTCGTAGACAGAGTAGTCGAAGTACGCGACGTACTCGCCCTTCCCGCCCTCCTTGATCTCCACGCTGACGCTGCCGTTCGGGACCCCGTCCTCCTGGACGATCTCGCCCTTCCAGCCGCCGGCGAACTTCTCCGGTACGCCGTCCGCCGCCGCCCCCGTCGGCTCCCTGGAAGGGCTCTCGGTCCCCGTGTCGGAGCCTCCGGTACCGCCGGTGGTCTCCTCGTTGCCGTTGCCGCCGCTGTCGGCGGCGCCTCCGGTGGAGGTGTCCCCGGCCTGCGAGCGGTCCCCGCCGTCGCCGTCCAGGAGTCCCGGTATGAAGAACAGGCCCAGCATCAACGCCGCCAGCGCGCCCGCGACGGAGAGCACCAGGGTGCAGCTGAACCGG
>NZ_JACBXC010000212.1 GCF_013870535.1 Streptomyces phytophilus
GACGCGGTCGAGGTCCCCGAGACCTCCGGGACCGGCAGGGCCCGTACGGCGACGGAGGGCTGACCCGGCGCAGTGGCGGGACTGGGGGCGGACTTCCGGCGGCTGTGGTCAGCGTCCGCCGTCTCCAACCTCGGCGACGGCGTCCGCCTGACCGCACTCCCGCTGCTGGCCGCCGCGGTGACCCGGGACCCGGTGGCCGTGGCGGCGGTGTCCGCCGCGGCCGAACTGCCGTGGCTGCTCGTCAGCCTCCCCGCCGGTGCCCTCGCCGACCGCGTCGACCGCCGGCGGCTCATGGTCACAGTCCAACTCGCCCGGATGTGCCTGGCCGCGCTGCTCACGGCGGCCGTCGTGGCCGATCGCTCCTCCATCGCGATCCTGTGCGCCTTCGTGTTCCTGCTCGGGATCGGGGAGGTGCTCTTCGACGCCGCGGCGCCCACGATCCTGCCGCGGATCGTGCCCCGGGAGCAGCTCACGCGCGGCAACGCGCGGCTGTTCGGGGTGGAGTTGGGCGCGAACGAGTTCGCGGGCCCGCCGCTCGGCGGCGTCCTCTTCCGGCTGGGGCAGGCGGTGCCGTTCGTGCTCGACGCCCTGAGCTTCGCGGCGAGCGCGGCGCTGCTGAGCCGGCTGCGGGGCACGTTCCGGCCGTCCGGCACGGCTCGTACGCGGAAGGCCGGGCTGGGCCGCGAGATAGCGGAGGGCTTCCGCTGGCTCTGGGGCGATTCCGTGGTCCGCACGCTGTCCGTTGTCGTCACGTTCATGAACCTGGCCCGCGCCATGACGATGGCGGTCTTCGTGCTGTACGCCCTGCAGACGCTGCACCTGTCCGCCATCGGCTACGGCGTGCTCTCCGCCGCCGTCGCGGTCGGCGCCGTCGCCGCGTCCTGGGCCGCCGAACGCATCCGCCCCGCTGCGGCCGGTCCCGCTCTGGTCGCCGCGGTCCTCGGGCACGGGCTGACGACGGTCGCCATGGGCGCGACCTCGAACCCCTGGGTGGCGGGGGCGAGCAGCGCCGCGTTCGGCTTCGCGACGATGACGTGGAGCGTGCTGACCGCGGCGGTGCGCCAGACCGTCGTCCCGGACCGGCTGCTGGGCCGGATCAGCAGCGTCCACCGGTTCCTGAGCTGGGGCAGCCTGCCGCTGGGCTCGCTGCTGGGCGGGGTGCTGGCCGCGTCGTACGGACTGCGCGTGCCGTTCGTCGCGGGCGGGGCGGCGGTCGTGCTGGCGGCGCTGGTCGCGGCCCGTACGCTGCTGGGGGTCTCGGCGCTGCTGGACGGGCGGAGCGGGCGGGGTGGGTCGGGCGGGTCGGGCGGCGTCAGTGGAAGCGGGTCGTGACGATGCGGGCCTTGTAGACCTGCGCGCCCGGGCGGGTCTTGGACCGGCCGCCGGAGAAGTAGACCGTCGGGCCGCCCCACGGCGGGTCGGCGGGCGTCGGGTCCAGGGTCCACATCGCCTCGCCGTCGGTGTAGCGGACGTAGGACTTGACGTAGTTCTCCTCGGAGATGACCGTCACCTTCCGCGTCGCCTTGTCCAGCGAGTACACCCGGCCGCTGTCGGTGACCCACAGCTTGCCGGGGTCGGTGTAGTCGGGCTGGATGTCGTGGCCGTTGCCGGCGAAGGAGATGTCGGTGCCGGACTTCACCAGCCGGGCGGTGGAGTTGGCGCCGGTGACCCGGTAGGTGCGGATGACCTTGCCGCCGGTGACCCAGAGCAGGTCGTTCACGTCGTCCCAGAGCACGGCGTGCGGCTTGGGCATGTCGGTGATGGTCTGCACCTCGCGGAGCGTGGAGTGGTCGCTGTTGGCGCCGCCGTAGACGTGGATGCGGTCGCGGGTGCCGGCGACGACGACGGCGGCGAGGTTCGGGATGCGCTCGATGCAGTGCGGGTAACTGGCCACGGACGTCTCCCAGATGAGGTCGCCGCGGTCGAGCCGGTTGCCGTTGCCGGTGACCGCCACGATGCCGGCGCGGCCGTTGCCGGGCTGGCCGGCGGTCATCAGCGCGATGGTGCCGTAGCGGGTGGTGGCGCGGAAGCGGATCTCGAAGGGGTCGTCCCAGCCGTTCGTGGTGCCCGGGGTGAAGCTCCAGTTCGACGCCCCCGACCAGTCGCCGTTGCGGTCGAAGACCTGGAAGCTGTTGGTGGCCTGGTCGGTCAGCGCGATGGGGTAGTCGGCCGCCGCGGCGCGTGCGGTCGACGCGCCGAGGGTCACGGCGGCGGGCGCGGCGACCGCGCCGGCTAGGGCTCCGCTGAGCAGGCTGCGTCGCTTCATCGTCCGTCCGTTCGTCGGTGGGGATTCAGCCGCTTTCCGTTGTAATGCACGGCGGTTGCGGGGCGGTTGCGCGGGCCGGAGGACGTACACCGACTTCATGATTCTGTCAGGAGCATGACTTCCCTAGGTCATTCTACGCGCATAGTCTGAGCGCCGGCACGGCCGACTGCCGGCACCTCCGCGGCAGTTGGCGCACCCCCCAGGCCGTGCGCCGCGACCCGGCGCACCTACCCGAGGAGTCCCCATGCGCCCCACCGCAACGAAGGGTCTGGTCGCCGCCGGCGCCACCGCGGCGGCCCTCCTGGCAACCATCGCCCCCGCCCAGGCCGCCCCCGCCGACAAGGCCCAGGTGCTCGCGAGCTTCACCCAGACCAGCGCGTCGAGCTTCAACACCTGGGCGGCGGCCGAGTCGAACCGCGGCGCCTGGTCGGCGTACGCGTTCAACTGGTCGACCGACTACTGCAGCAGCTCCCCGGACAACCCCTTCGGCTTCCCCTTCCAGAAGTCCTGCCAGCGCCACGACTTCGGCTACCGCAACTACAAGGAGATGGGCACCTTCGACGCCAACAAGTCCCGCCTCGACAGCGCCTTCTACGAGGACCTCAAGCGCGTCTGCAACGGCTACTCGGGCGCCACCAAGACCTCCTGCAACAGCACCGCCTGGGTCTACTACCAGGCCGTCCGCGCCTTCGGCTGACCCCGCTCAGACCCCACCCGGCCCCGGCGGTGCCCCCATGCCGCCGGGGCCGGACGCCTGTCTGCGGCCACTCATCCGGCGGAGCCGGTCCGGACCCGGGTGTCGGATAGGGTCCGGCGGGGGGTGCGGGTATGAGTTTCCGGCTGGCGGCGTACGCCGTGTGCATCGAGGACGGGCGGGTGCTGCTGGCCCGCCACGTACCACCGCAGGGCGAGAGCACCTGGACCCTTCCGGGCGGCAGGGTCGAGCACGGGGAGGACCCCTTCGACACGGTGATCCGGGAGGTCGCCGAGGAGACAGGCTGCGCCGCGGTGGTCGACCGCCTGCTGGGAGTGGATTCGCGGGTGATCCCCGCGGCCGCCGCACGGGCGGGAGTCGAGCACCAGAACGTCGGCATCTTCTATCGGGCATGCATCGCCGGCGGACGGCTCCGGCCCGAACCGGACGGCGAAACCGCGGAGTCGGCCTGGACCGCGGTGCCCGAGGTCGCCGGCCTGCGCCGTTCGTCGCTGGTGGACGTGGGCCTGGCGCTGGCACGGAACCTCCCGGCGACCGGCCACGTGGCGCCTGTTGCCGTCGGCGGGCTGATCCGGCACTGAGGTGGTGCGGGCGGGCTTGGTGGTGTGCGGTCACGGGTTGTCGAAGGGAAGCCCGGCGACGACGGCTTTGCCGCGGATACGGCGCGGGACGACGGCCCAGGCGGCGGAGAGCGCGTCGACGAGGAGGAGCCCCCTGCCGCCGCAGGCGGCCTCGTCGTTGGGTGCCTCGTCGCGGGGCGCGAGGGTGGGTTCGCCGGGACCGGGGTCGGAGACGGCGAGCCAGTAGTGGCCGTCGGCGGGCCAGAGGAGGAGTTCGATGAGGTGGTCCTCGTGGGGTCGGGTGCCGTGGCGTACGGCGTCGGTGACGAGTTCGGAGGCGAGGAGCTGGAGGTCGTCACGGAGCCGGGGGTGATGGGGGCGGGGCAGGGCGTCGAGGACGGCCCGGCGGGCGCGGGGGACGGAGAGGGGATGGGCCGGGAAGGTGCGGCGGACGGGGAGGAGCGGGGGCAGGGAGATGTGGGGGCATGGCGTACTCCTGGGCAGGGGTTGGTCGTTGAAGTGCCGGTGGCATGCCTCCCTGAGGCACGAGCACGCCCGCCCCAGGGAGAGCGGGCATGCTCGCGCGGTGCGCTTCCGGCGTTGCTGTGAGTACCTTGCGCACGACTGAGAGTAGACGGATCTGGGGCAGAATTGCTAGCCTCGTGAAAAATTCTGCCCCGTGCACGGAGGGATGGCCATGGCTGCCAGGAACACGCCGACTGAGCGGCAGAAGCGCTTGGGGAGCGAGGTACGGAAGATCCGCACCTCGGCCGGCATGTCCGCCACGTACGCCGCCGGATTGCTGGGGGTCGACAGCGGCAAAATCTCCAACATGGAGTTCGGCCAGCGCACTATCACGCCCGAGCGGCTGCGCACTCTGGCCTGCAACTGCCACTGCACAGACGAGAAGTACGTCGAGGCCCTGGCCGCCATGGCCCAGCCGGGCGAGAAGGGCTGGTGGGAGCGATATCGCGGCAGCCTGCCCCACGGGCTGCTGGACATCGCGGAGTTGGAGGCGCACGCCCGCCGGATGCGTATCGGAACGACTGTCCATGTCCCGGGTCTGCTGCAGACCTCGGACCACGCCCTTGCTGTCTTCCGCGAGGTGATGCCGCCCCTGCCCGACGACGAGGTCGGCCTCCGGCTCGCCCTTCGTGCCAAGCGTCAACAGGTTCTCCTCGGCACCGATCCACCCGGCTACGTCGCGGTCGTGCACGAAGCGGCCCTGCGCATGCAGTTCGGCGGTCGGTTGGTCGCACGCGCGCAGTTGAACCACCTGCTCGACATGTCCGACCGGGAGAAGATCACCGTCAGGGTCATCCCGTTCGAGCGCGGGTCCTTCCCTGGAGCCGGGCAAAACGTCCTCTACGCCGAGGGCCCAGTACCGCAACTCGACACCGTGCAGATCGACAGCTCACACGGACCGGACTTCCTGCATGCGGACGGGCAACTCGCCAAGTACCGAGCACAGCTCGACCGGCAGGAAGACGCAGCTCTGCCGCCGGGCAAGTCCCGCGACTTCATCCACGAGATCGCACGCCAACTCTGAAACGAGGTAGTCATGAGCCACACCATCGACTGGGAAGACCCGTTCTGCGGCGAAGGCAATGCGTGCTTCCGCATAGGCACGGACGCGGAAGGCAACGCGCACATCGCCGTGGCAGGCAGCGAGGAGCACCGGGTCACCGACTCCGTGGAAGCCCTCCGTACGCTCATCCGCGACATCAAGGCCGGCAAGGCGGACCACCTGCTGTAGACACCAACCCCTCACATCCGCCCAAGGGTATGCGGCCGGTCTGACAGCGCGTGTCCGGACAGCCGGAACGGAGAAATTGGGCCGTAACTCGCGGTAACACCCCCCGATCCGGCCCGAATCAGCCCCCAGGCGCCGACTTTCGCCCACCCAGCCGCACCAACGGACCGCACCCGCTTATTCCGTTGACCCCCGTCCGCCCCGGCGCAAGAGTGGGGCCGGTCGGGGTCGGCGGCGTGCCTGGGGCGGTGTGCGGTGGCTGGTTCGGAGATGGCCCGCGAGCTGCGGGCCGGGGATCCCGCGTCCCCCGTGCCGCTGTGGACCGCGGACTTCCGGCGGTTCTTCACCGCCCGCACCACCTCCCTGCTCGGCGACGCCATGCTCCCCGTCGCCATCACCGCCGCCGTGCTGGGCGCCGGGTACGGCGCGAGCGGCGTGGGGTACGCCCTGGCCGCGCTCGTCGGGCCGTTCGCGGCGCTGATCATCTTCGGCGGCGTGCTGTCCGACCGCTTCGGCGCCCGGCTGCTCATGGTCGTCTCGGACGCGTCGCGGCTGGTCTTCCAGCTGGCGCTGGCGCTGCTGTTCCTCACGGGTACACCCCGGCTGTGGCAGATCCTCGTGCTGCTGGCCCTCGTCGGCGCGGGCAGCGCCCTCTTCCAGCCCGGCGTCGCGAGCATCACGCCGCGCGTCGCGAAGGACGTGCAGAAGGCCAACGCCACCCTGCGTATCGCCGAGTCCGTCACCCTCGTGCTCGGCCCGTCGATCGCCGGGCTGTTGCTGGCCGTCTCCTCGCCCGCCGTCGTCGTCGCCCTCGACGCCGTGACCTACGCGGTCAGCGGGGCCTGCCTCTTCGCGCTCCGCACGGTCCCCATGGGCCCGGCCGCCGAGCGCGACGGCGCGCCGTCGTTCCGGGCCGATCTCGTCGAGGGCTGGCGGGAGTTCACGGCCCGCACCTGGCTGTGGAGCGTCATCGTCGTCTTCATGCTCTGGCAGCTCGCCGGGGCGGGACCCACCACGACCCTCGGCAACAGCACGCTCGTCACCGACTACGGCGCCTCGACGTTCGGCCTGGTCATGTCGTCGCTCGGGGCGGGCAGCGTGGTGGGCGGGCTCGTGGCGATCAGACTGCGTCCGCGGCACCCGCTGCGCGCCGGCGCGCTGTCGATGACCGTGTGGGCGCTGATGCCGCTGGGCGTCGGCCTCGGGCTCTCGGCGCCGCTCGTTGCCCTGTGCTACGGGCTGAGCGGCATCGGTGCCGCCTTCTGGGCCGTCATGTTCCACACCAGCGTGCAGACGCACGTGCCGCAGGATGTCCTCGGCCGGGTGCACGCGTACGACGCGGCCGGCTCGCTGGTGATGAAGCCGGTCGGCCAGGCGTCGGCCGGACCGATGGCGGGGGTGGTGGGCGCGGTGCCGCTGCTGTTCGTGTCCGCGACGATGGCGATACTCACCTGCCTCCTGCTCCTCGCCATCCCGGCGGTACGGGGCCTGAAGCGCGCGGGAACCTAGACCGCGGATCGCGGGGCGGTGGGGGGTTGTCGGTGGGGGTGCGTACGCTGGCGGCATGACCGGGAGCATCGGCATCCGACCGAGCGACCGCCCCGCCGGGCGGCTGTTCGTGCTGCTGGTGCTCGCGGTGCTGGCGGGTGTGCTGGGCATGCACGCG
>NZ_JACBXC010000213.1 GCF_013870535.1 Streptomyces phytophilus
CCGCTCCGGTACGCGGCCGGCGGCCCGCCCGCGCGGCGGCGAGATGCCCGACGACCGTGAGCAGGAAGGACAGCAGCGCCCCGGCGAGGACCAGTTGACTCCTGGTCGGCGGTGCCTCGCCGGCCGGCCGGGCCGCGGGGCCCATGACGACCATGTCGGCCCTGCTGGTGTCCGGGTCCGTCCGGTCCAGCTTCTCCATGGCCTCTTCCATCGAGGTACGCAGCTTCTCCAGTTCGGTGCGGGCCTGCACGCTCTCCACGGTCCGCCCGGGATCGGCCGCGTCCGCCAGCTCGGTGATACGGCGGCCGGTCTGCTCCACCAGGTCCCGCAGTGCCTCGGTCTGCGCCGCCGCCTCGGGATCTGTGCTGCCGCCGACGACCCGCGAGGCGAACGAGACGTACTGCTCGGCCACCTGGTCGGCGAGCCGCTGCGCGCGCTCCGGGGTCCCGTCCGTACCGGAGATCCTGATGATGCTGCCGTCCGCGGTCCCGGCACTCACCCGGTCCCGCAGCTCGGTGCCGCCGACTCCGGTCCAGCCCAGCGCCTCGGCGGCGCGGTCGACCACCACGGAACTCGTCGCGATCTCCGCCTGCGTCAGCAGTTCGCGCTCCTCCCACGACCCCGGCAGCAGGACCGATGCCGAGGTCGTGTAGCGGGGCGGGAAGAGCACGGAGGCGCCGTAGCCGGCGAGCGCGCCCGCCACGAGGGCGACCGCGAGGAGTCGCCAGCGGCGGCGGACGATCCGTCCGACCGTGGACAGGCGGATGGTGTCGTCGCTCAACGGCGTCCCCTCCTCGGCTCCCGCACGCGGCCGCCGGCGGGTGTCGCAGCGCGGTCGCGGCAGGCGGCTTCGTAGGCGGCGAGGAGCGCTTGCTGGGAGTTGCGCCAGGAGAGCCGCCCGCCGATCCGCTCCTGGCCGGTCCTGCCCATGCGGGCCCGCCTGTCCGGGTCGTCCAGCAGCTGCGCGATGAGCGCGGCGAACTCGGCCTCGTCGTTGGCGGGCGCGTAGACGGCGGCGTCACCGGCGGAGACGCGCGCCTCCCGGAGGTCGAACGAGACGATCGGGCGGCCCATCACCATGTATTCCAGGACCTTGTTCATGGTCGACACGTCGTTGAGCGGGTTGCGCGGATCGGGGGAGAGGCACACGTCGGCGGTGGACAGGTAGCGCACCAGCTCGGCGTCGGGGATGCGCCCGGTGAACTGCACCTGCTCCGCCAGCCCGAGCGCCCGGGACAGCTCCACCATCGCGTCGAAGGTGTCGCCCGCGCCGACGAACACCGCGTGCCAGTCACTCCGTCCGAGCCGGTCACGCAGCTTCGCCAGGGACCGCAGGGCGTAGTCGACGCCGTCCTGCGGGCCCATGACGCCGAGGTAGCACAGCAGATGGGGCTTGCCGCGCTTCAGCCGGGGCTCGGGCGGTACGGGGCGGAACCGCTGGACGTCGGGGGCGCTGCGTACCACGAAGACGTCCTCCGGCCGCATCCCGCCGCGGCCCAGTGCGACGTCGCGGTAGCTCTCGTTCGTGGCGAGCACCACGTCCGCGGCCCGGTAGGTGCGCCGCTCCAGCGCGCGCACGGCGCGGTAGAGCAGGTCCTCGCCGCGGCCGAACCGGGAGAGGTACAGCTCGGGTACGAGGTCGTGCTGGTCGAAGACGAACCGCGCGCCGCGCCGCTTCAGCCACAGCGCGGGCAGGAACAGCAGGTCGGGCGGGTTGCAGGCGTGCACCACGTCGACCGGGCCGACCCTGCGGGCCAGCCGGAGCGTGTGCCACAGCGCCGATCCGTACTCCCGCAGATAGCCGGCCGGACCGCCGGTGGCCGCGCGCAGCGGGTAGCGGTGGATCCGTATCCCGTCGATCTCGGTCTCCGGCTCCCTGTCCCGCTTCTCCCCGCGGGGGCAGATGACGTCCACCGCCCAGCCCGCCTCGCGGAGCGTCCCGCACTCCTGCCACACCCGCCGGTCGAACGGCACCGAGAGGTTCTCCACCAGGATCAGCGCGCGCCGGGCCGTTCCGCCGCCGCCGGTCGCGTCACCAGGCAAGGCCCACGTACTCCGGTTCGGCCCGGCGCTCTTCGGCGTCGGGAAGGCGGACGAGGTCGATGAGCACCGGCCCGGCACCGCGGGGCAGCGCCGACAGCACGGCGGGGTCCCGGGTGCCGACCAGGCACACCTCGGCGTGGTCCAGCACCTCGTCGACGGAGTCGGCGAGGAGTTGCGCGAGGTGCGGCAGCCGGGTCTCGATGTACTCGCGGTTGGCGCCGAGCAGCCGGGAGAGGTTCACGTTGGCGTCGTAGATCCGCAGGTCGTAGCCCTTGCCGAAGAGCCTTTCCGCCAGTTCGACGAGCGGGCTCTCGCGGAGGTCGTCGGTGCCGGGTTTGAAGGACAGCCCGAACAGGCCCGCCCGGCGCTTGCCGGTGCGCTCGACCAGCTCCACCGCGCGCTGCAGGTGGTCGGAGTTGGACGGCAGCACATGGGCGAGGATGGGCACCGAGACATCGGCCCGCTGCGCGGCGTGGACGAGGCTGCGCAGGTCCTTGGGCAGGCAGGAGCCGCCGAAGGCGAAGCCGGGCCGCAGGTAGGCGGGGCTGATGTTCAGTTTGCGGTCGGCGAGGAACACGTCCATCACCTGGTGCGAGTCCACCCCGAGCGCCTGGCACACCGCGCCCATTTCGTTCGCGAAACCGATCTTCAGGCCGTGGAAGGCGTTGTCCGCGTACTTGATCGCCTCGGCCGTGGGGATCTGCACCCGGAACACCTCGCCGGGCAGCCCGTCGTACAGCGCCGCCACGGTGTCGCCGCTCGCCGGGTCGAGTTCGCCGATGACGGTCTTGGGCGGGTCGTAGAAGTCCCGCACGCTCGAACCCTCGCGCAGGAACTCCGGGTTGACCGCGACCCCGAAGTCCACCCCGGCCGTGCCGCCGACGTACTTCTCCAGGATCGGCACCAGCAGGTTCAGACAGGTGCCCGGGAGCATGGTGCTGCGGAAGACGACGGTGTGCCGCCGCCGCCCGCCCCGCTCCGCGAGCGCGGCGCCGATCTGCTCGGTGACCCGCTCCAGGTAGTCGGTGCACAGGCTGCCGTTGGGCTCCGACGGCGTGCCCACGCAGACCAGCGACACGTCGCTCTCCATGACCGCCTCGCGTACGTCGCCGGTGGCGCGCAGCGCTCCGGTCCGTACGGCCTCGGCGGTGAGGTCGCCGATGCGCTCCTCGACCACGGGGGCCCTGCCGTCGTTGACCAGGTCGACCTTCGCCTGGTTGACGTCCACCCCGACGACCTCGTGGCCCCGGCCGGCCAGGCACGCGGCCGACACGCAGCCCACGTAGCCGAGCCCCAAGACGCTGAGTCTCATGACCCGTTCCCCTCCCCGGGCAGGCCCTGCCGGCCTGCGGTCCGTGCAGCGGCCGGACGGTGCGCGCCGCGCATCAGTAGGCCCCCTGCCCCTGGAGCACCGCACGCAGCGTCTTCCACAAGATCACCGTGTCCAGTGCGAGCGACCAGTCCTCCACGTACCGCAGGTCCAGCCGGACCGCCTCCTCCCAGGGCAGGTCGCTGCGTCCGCTGATCTGCCACAGGCCGGTGAGCCCGGGCTTGACCAGGAGCCGCCGCCGGATGTCCGGGCCGTACGCGGCGGACTCCTCCGGCAGTCCGGGGCGCGGACCGACGAGCGACATCGAGCCGGTGAGTACGTTGAAGAGCTGCGGGAGTTCGTCGATCGAGTACCGGCGCAGCACCGCTCCCATCCGGGTCACGCGCGGATCCCGGCGGAGCTTGAACAGCAGTCCGGCGCCCTCGTTGCGGCCGGCCAGCCCGGCACGTGCCCCGTCGGCTCCGGCGACCATGGAACGGAACTTGACGAGGGTGAACTCGCGGCCGTCCTTGCCGACGCGGCGCTGGCGGTAGAACACCCCGCCCCTGCTGTCCAGCAGCACGAGCAGCCCGACGAGCACCATGAGCGGCGCGAACAGCATCAGCAGGAGCACCGCGCCCAGCCGGTCGCCGACCTCCTTGACCGCCCGGCGGCCGCCGGTGAAGGCCGGCATGCTGACGCGCAGCAGCGGGATGCCGAGCACCGCGTCGACGTGCAGCCGCGGGCCGGCCACCTCCATCAGCACCGGGGCCACGACCATCTCGGCGTCGCTGCCTTCGAGGTTCCAGGCCAGCCGCTGCAACCGGTCCGGCGACCAGTACGGGTCCGGGGTGACCGCGACGACGCGGTAGCCGCCGCGGCGTACGTGCTCGGCGACGTCGTCCAGCCGGCCGACGACCGGCACCCCGTCCAGGTGGTCACCGTCGCCGCCGGGGCCGTCCGCCGTGCACACCGCGTCCACCCGCCAGCCGAGGTGCGGGAACCTGCGGACCCGGGCGATCAGGTCGCGCACGGTCTCCGGACTGCCGGCGGCGAGCACCGGTCGCAGACAGCGCCCTTCCTTGCGCCGTCTGTGCAGCCACAGGCGCAGCAGATAGCGCTCGGTCAGCGTGGTGAGGGCGATCGCCGGGATCGCCACGAAGATCCAGAGCTTGATGTTGCGCGAGGTGAGCGCGATCCCCCCGAGCGCCAGCACGACCACCGCCGTGGACAGCGAGCGCCCGAGCCGGCGGAACTCCTCGGCGCCCTGCCCGAGCACACCCGGAGCCCACGACCGCCCCACCGCGAGTGCTCCGAGCACCAGCAGCTCGGTGCCGAAGGCCAGGACCACCCACTTCTCGTGCCAGTCGGCCGCGTCCCGGACGCCGAACAGACCTCCGATCGCCGCCACCACGAGGGCGGTCGCCACGGTATCGCCGATGATCACGGTACGGCGGTACCGCTGCTCCCAGCCGGCCGCGGCCCGCCCGGCCGCCCCGTCCCCCGGGCGACCGCGCGCCGCGGGAAACGGGCTCACGAATCCCACCCGCCGGCCGGATCCTCGCAGATCTCCGGCGGATTCCACGTGTTCGTTCAACACTGATACCCCCCCGGGGAGGCTCTCGCCTCCCGCGATGGTTTCCCCACGGGAGCCTTCGCTCCCCACGAAGGACATCCCGGTATTTCAGCGCTGCTTGAACAACTCGCCCGGGCGGCGGAAACACGTGTCCCGCCCGACTCCCGGGGTTCCGCGAGAACCCGTCGAAGCCTCCGGTGCTCCCTGCACCGAAAGCCCCTTCCGGGCCTGAGAACCGATCTCCTCCACGTCCGGCCCCGGGACCCCACACCCCACCCCGAGCACGCTCGCAAAGGCACCAACTGCCGGTCCTGCCGGGCGGGTTCAAGGTACGGACCCGTCGGCGCGGCCAAGCAGGTTCAGCGTGCTCCACGCCCCGGACGACGGCCAGTGGCCAGGCGGCCCTTTCCACGGCGACAGTGCCCGTGCTATGCGGCTCGAATAACCCTCGGCCGGTTGCGGCGAATTTCGGACGACGCCGGTCCGTCGTCATTGCGTACGCGTACTCGGAACGCGCGAAGCCGACCCGCGGACAGTTGCTAGGAGCTTCGACCGCGAACTGCAGAGAATGCCTACGCCCGGCCGCTCCGGCTTTTGGCGTACCGCGGAAGGAAGCGCTGTGCCGCCGCCGCTCAGTCCCACTCCCAGCCGAGGCCCACGATGCCCGGGCCGAGTTCCTGTTCCGCCAGGTGGGTGCTGTGGTAGCCGTTGAGCGGGAGCTGCACCACCCGGCGGCGGGGTGCGTCGGAAGCGCGCCGGGTGAACCGGTAGCAGCGGACCGGGAGGGCCGGCGGGGCGAAGGAGACCTGGAGCAGGTAGTGGCTCACCGGGTAGCGGAAGCCGCGTACGTACTCGGTGCACTCGCCGCCCGTGCCGTCGGTGATGCGGTAGCGGAACGGCTGGGTCTCCCCGAGGGCCAGCGGCCGGTCGAAGACGAGTTCCGCCGCGAGCAGGGCCGCCGCCGGGTCGCTGCGCACCCGCCCGAGGCGGCAGTTGTCCAGCGGGTCGATCCGCACCCGGGTGACGTCGCAGCCGAGGTCGCCCTCGTAGATGGAGACGTACCGGTCGACGTTGCCCCGGTGCGCCCGTACGAACTGCTGGATCTCGCGCTGCCACAGCTCCCGCCGGCGGCCGACGCGCACCTGCTCGTACTGGCTGACCGTGTGCAGCCGGTCCTCGGTGGGGCAGTCGAGCTGTTCGAGCAGGCGCAGCACCGCGGTGGCCGGGCCGATCAGCTCCTGGTACCGGCGGGCCCCGCGGGAGCCGCCGGCGGCTCCGCCGTGCGCCGGCTCCAGCAGCCGGACCAGGGCCCCGGGGACGATGCCGAGGATGTGCTCAAGGGCCCTGACGACCTGCACCGACTCGCTTCTCGCGGGCACCCGCTCGCCGCGCTGCCAGTAGCTGAGGCTGGTGACGCTGACCCGGAGGCCCTGCTCGGCGAGGCGGTGCTGGATGCGGTGCAGGGCGAGCCCGCGGCGGCGGACGGCCGTCCGCAGCGCCAGGTGGAAGGGGCCGCTGCGCAGCGCCTCGGCCAGGGCCTCGTCCGGTGAGTCACCGTCCACCGCGCCCCGCGGGCGCACGGCAGGCATCACGCACCACCTCCACCGCTTCCTCGACCACCGCGTCCGGAGTGGATATTCACACACCTCGCGGCCGAAGGCACCGGGTCGGGCAGGACGATTCCGCGGCCGGGCCGGGGGCCGCGGGGCCGCGGGCTGGGCCGATGGGGCGCGATGCCTGCCCGCGCGCCGTCCACACCCGTTCACAGCACGTTCACCAGCGCGCCGACCAGGTATTCCGACGCCTTGAACGACCGGACGCGGGGCCCGATTCTCGAAACCGCTCCCCGCCGGCTCCCCTCCTCCGCTCCGCCCCCGGCCGGCGGCCACCCGTGAACGGCCTGTCTCATCACGGCCGTTCACCTCTCCCGCAAGGAGGCCAACCCATGCGCCTGCCCCGGTCCCCACGGACACGGCGATGCTGGGCCGCGGCGCTCGCGGTCGCCGCGAGCGTCGGGCTGCTCAGC
>NZ_JACBXC010000214.1 GCF_013870535.1 Streptomyces phytophilus
AGGGGCAGCGAGCGCTGCACCAGGCCGTGCGCCGCCAGGACCCGCTTGCCGCGGTTCTGTTCCGCCGGCAGCAGCAGGTACGCGAGACGCGTCAGGTGCGCGTAGTGCTCGACGACGGCGGCCTCGGCCTGCTCGACGTCGACGGGCGAGGAGACGGTGTCCGCGGGCGGCGGCGGGCCCGCGGCCCCCCGGGAGGTGACGGCCTGCTGATCCACGTTGGGTTGAACGAGTGAATCCTCAGATGGTCACTCCGCCCCGGCCGCCCCGCGCCCCCTCACCCGCTCGTCCACCCGCTGAACTCCACCGTCCCCCGCACCCCCGCCGCCGCCGACATGAACAGCCCCGCGTCCTGCGTCTGCGCCGTCCCCGGCACCGTGACCGTCGCCACGGTCCGCCACGTCGCCCCGCCGTCCGTGGAGCACGCGCCCGTGAACGAGTCCCCCGTCCGCGTCAGCCGCAGCGTGACCGGTGCCGCGATACCCGTGATCCGCCGGTACGTGTCCAGCGTGCCGTCGCCGTTGGAGTCGTACGACAGCGCCACCCCGTTCGCCGGTGTCACCGCCAGGTTGAGGAACCCGGCCGCGCCCGCCGTCCGCAGGTCGTTGCGGGCGACGATGCCCGCCCGCGCCCACGGCCCGGTCGGCGCCTGCGCGTCGACGGTCAGCGTCACCGTGCCGCCGGAGGCCAGCGAGCACGGCCGGAAGACCGCGCCGAACTCGGCCGTCGCCTTCCACATGTCGGCGCCGCCCCCGTCGATCGCCCAGCGGTCGCCGAGCTGCCCGAAGACGGCGGCGTTCGTGGTGGCGGTGGCGACGCTGTCGTCCAGCGGTCCGGCGAGGAACAGCGTGCCCGGCGTGTGCACCGTCACCGGCTTCTGCCCCGCCATCCCGTACGCCGTGCGCACCTCGTACGGCAGCGGCGTCAGCGGCTCCGCGGGCGGCCCGGCGGGCGCCCGCACCTCCCACGCGTGCTCCGCCCGTCCCGCCGCCGGCACCGCCGGCAGGGACACCGCGCCCGGCGGTGCCGCGTCGAGGCCGGTCAGCTCCAGCTCCACCGGTCCCGTCGCCGCCAGCCCGCACATGTTGCGGAACCCGGCGGTCAGCCGCCCCGTCCCGCCCGGCGCCAGCGCGGGGGGATCGGCGACGGCGGTGACGACGCCCTGGTACGGGGCTGCGGCGAGCACGTCGTGGACGCGGCGCGCGACGGTGTGCGCGTTGCCGGAGGGGCGCTCGGGGTAGCGGTTGCGCTGCCGCGTCCAGGGGTCCTCGACCGCGTACCAGTCGAAGGGCTCCGGCTCCCGCCCCGCCGCCAGCGCGTCCTGCAGCTCCTCCAGGTAGGCGCGCCAGCGCGGCGCGTGGAAGTCGCGGATCAGCCCGGACCAGTCGCGGTTCGCGTAGTCCGCGAGGTGCCCGCCGTCGGCGGTGGGGCGGTCGGCCCAGGTGGTGACCAGCACCCGCGCGGTGCGCTCCAGCAGCGCGGCCTCCGCGTCGTCGGCGGCCATCCGGCGGGCGTCGGCGAGCCAGGGGCCGAGGAGGAACGCGCGGTGCGCGCCGGTGGTCTCGTCGCTGAGCGCCATCAGCTTCAGCCACAGGTCGGACAGCGTGCGGAACGTCGCCGCGTCCCTGCGCCCGTACGCCGCCTTGAGCTGCGGCAGCAGCACCCGCGACCGGCTCGCGAGCGCCTGCCGGGCGAGGTCGACGAGGTCGTGCCGGTACGCGTCGGAGGCGCGCAGCGCCGGGGCGACGCCCAGCAGCGCGCCGAACGCCTTGTCGAAGTCGGCGAGGTCGAAGGCCGGGGTCTTCGTCGCGTAGTACGCGCCCGAGCGGGCGTCCAGCGACGGGCGGGCGGCGAAGACCGAGTCGTGCGGGCGGCCGTCGGCGCTGGAGATCGCGTACGCCGTCTCGCGCAGCGCCGCGAACGCCTCGCGCGCCGCGGCGTCGTCGCCCCCGTAGCGCACGGCCGCGTACTCGTCGAACCATGCCTTCCGGTCCACCGGCTCCGTCCGCCACGCCAGCTCGCTGAAGAGCTCCAGCGCCGCCGGGTCGCGCTCGGCGGCCTCCGGCATGTACGCGGTGCCGACGCACGCGCTGCCCGGCTTGTCGCGCCAGGCGGCGAAGCGCGCCGCCCACATGTGGGTCTTGGCGCCGATCGTGGTGCGCCCGCCGAAGTTGGGGATGGTGCCGAAGGCGTACGGCACGCCGCCCCAGTCCGCCTCGCGGTCGGTGACCCGCTCCAGGTCGGACAGGCCGTCGACGACGAGCATCCGGTCGGGGTGTTCGAGGCCGTCGAGGAGTTCGCGCCGCGGGTTCTCCTGCCAGCCGAGGATCACCCACGTCGCGCCGGGGCGGGCGGTCTGCAGCGCGGTCTCGACGGCGCGTGCGGCCTCGGGCACGGGCACGTCGCCGGGGTCGCCGCCCTCGTGCAGCAGGTCCATCTTCAGGTGCGCCACGGGCCCGAACAGCTCTTCCTGGTGGCGGTAGTAGGCGGCGGCGACGTCGCGGAACACCTCGGTGCGCGGGTCGAGCCAGTCGGGGCGGGGCAGGCCCGCCCAGGTGCCCTGGGGGATGGTGCGGCCGAGGGGGTGGCGGTCGGTGAAGCCGCCGGGGACGGTGCCGAAGTAGCCGGGCAGGACGGGGGAGATGCCCAGCTCGCGCATGCGGCCGACGATGCGGCGGCCGAGTTCGGTGCGCTCGGCCAGCAGCGCGGGGCTGACGGGGCCGCCGTAGTCGCTCATGTTCTGCAGCAGCCACCACGGCTGGTGGCTGGGGGCGGGCAGCCAGGCGCGGGCCTCGGCGTCGGAGTAGCCGAACTCCGTCAGCAGCCGGTGGTAGACGGCCTCGCTGCCGGGGGTGACGAGCACCTGGTTGCAGCCGTGCAGGGCGAGCACGTCGATGAACCGCTCCCAGCGCGGCCAGTCGTGGTACGGGCCGGTGTAGCCGTCGTGGGTGTCGTTGAGCGCGAACCGGGCCGGGACGGTGGCGCGGCCCCCGTCGAGCGCCGCGCCACCGTCCCGGCCCGGGCAGCCGGCGCGGCAGCCGGGTCTGGCTGCCGGACCAGGAGACGACGGCGCGGCAGGTGTACTTCAGGTACCAGTGCACGCCGGTGAGGAGCACCGCGGGGCTGGTGCCGCCGACCTCGATCCGGCCGGCCCGGCCGCGTACGGTGAACCGCTCGGCGCCGTCGAGGGCGGTGAGCGCGAACTGCCCGGCGTGCTCGGGCAGCAGCCGCTCCAGCGCCTCCCGGGCCGCCGCCACGTCGAACCCCCTGCCCGCTTCCGCGTCCGCTGCCGTACCGCCTGCGGCCGTCACGCTACGGGCGTGCGCCTGCCCGTTCACGAGTGCCGCGCCGGCGCCGAGCGCGCCGGCCGTGCCCAGGATCGTGCGTCGCGTCATGTCCGTCATCAGCGGACCGTAGCCACGCGCGGCGGGAAGGGGCAACGGAGGGAAACGGGCGGAAAGCGGCCCGTACCCGGGCGGGGCAGCAAGCGCTGTCTCCCGAACCGCGGCCGGGCGCGGCACGAACCGGGACCGGACGCCCGGCCGGACCGCCCCCGGACCGCCCGCACCCCGCGCCGGTCAGCCGCGGTCCAGGTACGCCAGCACCGCCAGCACCCGGCGGTTGTCGTCGTCCGACGGCGGCAGGCCCAGCTTCCCGAAGATGTTCGACGTGTGCTTGGCCACCGCCCGGTCCGTCACCACCAGCCGCTCCGCGATCGCCGCGTTGGACCGCCCCTGCGCCATCAGCTCCATCACCTCGCGCTCGCGCGGCGTCAGCGTGTTCACCGGCTGGTCCTGCGCCGCCCGCCGGCTCAGCAGCTGCGAGATGACCTGCGGGTCCATCGCCGTACCCCCGCCCGCCACGCGCCGTACCGCGTCGATGAACTGGTCGGCGTCGAACACCCGGTCCTTCAGCAGATACCCCACCCCGCCGCGCTCGTCGGCCAGCAGCTCCCGCGCGTACAGCTGCTCCACGTGCTGCGAGAGCACCAGCACCGGCAGCCCCGGCCGCTTCGCCCGCGCCTCCAGCGCGCACTGCAGGCCCTCGTCCGAGAACGACGGCGGCAGCCGGACGTCGACGACCGCGACGTCCGGCTCCAGCTCGTCCAGCGCCCGCGTCAGCTCCGGGCCGTTGTCCACCGCGGCCAGGATCTCGAAGTCGTACGCTTCGAGCATGCGGACGAGACCGTCCCTCAGAAGGAAGAGGTCTTCTGCGATGACAGCTCGCACGGAATCTCCAGGGTCACCATCGTGGGGCCGCCGACCGGGCTGTTGACGGCCAGTACGCCGTCGAATGTACCGAGCCTGCGCTCCACCCCGGCCAGCCCGGAGCCCTTGTCCACCGCCGCGCCCCCGCGGCCGTCGTCCGTGATGGCGATCCGCAGCATGCCGTCGCGGTGCCCCACGTCCAGCCACACGCGCTGGGCCTCCGCGTGCTTGATGGCGTTCGTCAGCACCTCGCTGACCGCGAAGTACGCCGCCGACTCCACCGGCTCCGCCGCCCGCCCCGGCGGCGTACCCAGGTCGATGTCCACCTCGACCGGCACCGGCATGCGCAGCGCCAGGGCCCGCACCGCGTCCGCCAGGCCGCGCTCGGCCAGGACCGGCGGGTGGATGCCCCGTACCAGGTCGCGCAGCTCCGTCAGCGCCTCGGCGGACTCGCCGCGGGCCCGCGACACCAGCTCCTTCGCCTTCGCCGGGTCCTTCTCGATGAGCGCCTCGATGGTGCCCAGGCTCATGCCCATGGCGACCAGCCGGGCCTGCGCGCCGTCGTGCAGGTCGCGTTCGATGCGGCGCAGCTCGGCGGCGGAGTTGTCGACGGCGTCCGAGCGGGTCTCGGTCAGCCGCGCGACCCGCTGGGCCAGCTCGACCTCGCGGGGCGCCAGCACGCCCTTGGTCATCTGGAAGTGCAGCCCCAGCAGCCGCCGGCTGGTGAAGAGGCCGACGACGAACAGGGCCGTGCCGAGCCCGGCGGCCATGAACGCGGTGCTCTGCGAGGACACCGGCACGAAGCCGTACCAGTACGTACTGTCGCCGCCGCCGGTCATCGGGTCCCAGACGCCGGCGGCGATCACGTACCCCTCCAGCGGATAGAAGGTCAGCGCGACCGTCACGACCGCCAGGACCGTGCCCGCGATCATGTCGGTGAACAGCCAGCGCACGTCGCGCCAGGTCGCCGGGTCGGTGAGCATGTGGCGGGTGCGCTGCGCCTGGCCGATGAGCCCGCCCTGGAGGTTCGGCGGCCAGGGGCGGTACGTGGCGGGGATGCGCACGTCCGACCACTGGGCGGCGAGCAGCCGGCGCAGGTTGGCCTGCATCCGCACGCCCTCCAGCACCCAGGGCGTGGTGATCAGGCCGATGCCGAGGACGGGGATGAGCACGACGGAGACGACGGTCAGCACGAAGAGCGTGATCGAGGCCGCGGTGCACAGCACCGTCAGCGCCAGGGCCCGTACCCCGGCGAGCGCCCAGTTCCGGAAGATCATCTCCGTGTTCCCCTCTGTCCCTGCTGGTTCCTGCCGCACCCTGCCGGTCCCGTGCCCGTCCCGTGGCCCGGCTCGCGCGCCCTTCGCCGGGCGCCTCTCACAGTCTGCCGCGTGGGCCCGGCGGGGGCACGGGGCCGGCCCCCCGGTGCCGGGGTGTAGCTAGCACCACCACGCCGTACCGGAGGCGGGGACACACCGGGTTTACATCCGGGCAACGGTCGGGAAACCGCGGCTTGCGAGGCTGCCGAGGGCGGGAGGACGTACCCGCCGGGACCGCATCTGCACGACGTGAGGACGGCGACCGTGAGCTACAAGGCCGAGTACATCTGGATCGACGGCACCCTGCCCACCGCCAAGCTGCGCTCGAAGACGAAGATCGTCGAGACCGGCGCGGAGCCGCCCCTGTGGGGCTTCGACGGCTCCAGCACCAACCAGGCCGACGGCCGCTCCTCCGACTGCGTCCTCAAGCCCGTCTTCACCTGCCCCGACCCGCTGCGCGGCGGCGCCGACGCGCTCGTGCTCTGCGAGGTCCTCGACACCGACCTGAGCCCGCACGCCTCCAACACCCGCGCCGAGCTGCGCGAGGTCGCCGAGCGCTTCGCCGCCCAGGAGCCGCTCTTCGGCATCGAGCAGGAGTACACCTTCTTCCGCGGCTCCCGCCCCCTCGGCTTCCCCGAGAACGGCTTCCCCGCCCCGCAGGGCGGCTACTACTGCGGCGTCGGCGCCGACGAGATCTTCGGCCGCGAGGTCGTCGAGGCCCACCTCGACAACTGCCTCAAGGCGGGCCTCGGCCTGTCCGGCATCAACGCCGAGGTCATGCCGGGGCAGTGGGAGTTCCAGGTCGGCCCGCTCGGCCCGCTCCAGGTCGCGGACCAGCTCTGGGTCGCGCGCTGGCTCCTCTACCGCACGGCGGAGGACTTCGGCGTCTCCGCCACCCTGGACCCCAAGCCGGCGAAGGGCGACTGGAACGGCGCGGGCGCGCACACCAACTTCTCCACCCGGCGGATGCGCGAGGGCTACGAGGCGATCGTCGCCGCCTGCGAGGCGCTGGGCGAGGGCGACAAGCCGCTGACGCACGTGCGCGCGTACGGGGCGGGCGTGGAGAGCCGGCTGACGGGGGCGCACGAGACGGCGCCGTGGGACGAGTACTCGTACGGGGTGTCGGACCGCGGGGCGTCGGTGCGGATCCCGTGGCAGGTGGAGAAGGACGGCAAGGGCTACATCGAGGACCGGCGGCCGAACGCGAACGTCGACCCGTATGTGGTGACGCGGCTGATGGTGGACACGTGCTGCGCGGCGCTGGAGAAGGCGGGCCTGGACTGAGGCCGGACCGCGGGGGCGTACGGGCCGGGGCCGGGGCCGGACTGGGGGCTGGGCTTTCGGGTGTCGGCGTTCGGAGGATGCGGACGGGGACTGGGACGGGGGCGCGGACCGGGGCGTGGCGGTCGGCGGAGT
>NZ_JACBXC010000215.1 GCF_013870535.1 Streptomyces phytophilus
TTCGCACCGCCTTGCGCAACGTGTTCGCGCACAAGGCCCGGTTGCTGATGACCGTGCTCGCGATCCCGGGGAGCGACCGCTCCCGCCCGGCCAGCGGCACGGCCACCGCGAACACCAGCGCCGCGGCGACGCCGAGCGACCACAGCGGCACCGTCTCGTCCGACGCCAGCACGTGCCCCCCGGCGGACAGCACGACGCAGACCGCGGTGAACACCGCGGCCCGTAGGAGGCGCAGCTCCGCGGTGGCGGGCGCGTGAGGGGCAGCCATGGCGGGCGCCATCATCTCACCGCACAGCCGTACGGGCCCGGGCGGGGCGCCGATCGGCCGGATCCGGGCCATGTCATGTCCCACCCCGAACGGCGGAAGAAACCCCTCCGCCGAATGAGGGTTCTCACGCAACTCGCGTGCTTACGGTGCCGACACAAGGGTTATACGTACCGTATGTCGGGGTGGCGGCCAGGAGGCTGAACGCATGAGCATGTGGTGGTCCCTTCGACTGCGCCGGGAGGCGGCCAGCGTCCCGCTCGCCCGCCGCCTGCTGGTCGGTGCGATGGAGACGGCCGGGGTGGACCCGGACGTCGCCTTCGACCTCTCCCTCGCCCTCACCGAAGCGTGCGCCAACGCCGTCGAGCACGGCGGCGCCGCACCCGGCGACGACTACCGCGTCACCGCCTGCTTCGACGGCGACCGCTGCCACATCGAGGTCATCGACTCCGGCCCCGGCTTCGCCACCTCCGCCCCGCCCCCCGAAACCCCCCGCGCCCCCGCCACCGCCGCACCCCTGACCGACACCGGCGCGGAGGGCGGCCGCGGCCTGTTCCTGATCGCGGAGCTGAGCGACCACGTCGACATCCGCGACCGCCCGGGCCGCGGCGCGGTGGTGAGCTTCGACAAGATCCTCAAATGGCGCGAGGACGCCCCGCTGCAGGCGGCGTGAGGCCGGCCGGGCCCGCCGGCGGCCGTCGGCGGGCGGTTACTCGAAGCTCACCTCGCCGTGTTCGTCCGCGCGGACGGGCAGGTCGTTCCAGGCGAAGTCGAAGTCGCCGCTCCGGCACTTCCACAGGATGTCCTGGCAGAAGTAGCCTGTGTCCTCGCCCGGTGCCGAGGTGAAGACGTCCGGCAGCCGGTCGCAGCGCGGGTCGCGGGGGGCCAGGGGGCCGTCGGCGTCGCTGCGGGACACGTGCCAGGCGTACGCGGCGTAGACGGCCTCGGCGGTGTGGACGGTGGTCAGGGGGCGGAAGGCGTAGCGGGGGTGGTCCGTGGCGGTGCCGGGCGGGGGGTCGGTGAGCCGTACCTGCCACGGCACCTCCACGCCCGCGTAGCTGACGGTGCAGCGGGTGGCCGCCCCGGTGCGGTCGGGGGGTCCGCCGGTGCAGCGGCCGGGCCGGACGGTGCGGAGGTCGTCGGCCATGAGGAGCGTCTCGCGCTGCAGGCGTACGAGGATCCGGTCGGTGTCGCTCGCGCCGCGGCCCGCCGCCGGTACGGCCCGGGCGGCGGCGGCGACGGGCAGGGCGGGGTCCGTACCGCCGGGGCGGATCTCGACGGGGCGCCGGTGGCCGCGGACGTCGGTGGGCTCGGGGCGGTCGTCGCAGCGGTGCGACGCCTGCGTGCAGCCGGATAACAGGGTCACCACGGCTGTCACGGCTGCCACGGTGGCGGCCAGGGCGCGGCTCATTACTCCGTTCTACCTCCGGACACCCTCCCGAACGAACAGTGCGCCCGGATCACCCCGGCGTACGCCCCGGCGGCTCCCCCGCGTGTGCCCCGGTGGATCGGCGTGTCCGCGGGCGCGTTCGCCCGTCCGCTGCCCCGGTCGTGCGACCGTTTTGCGCTGAATGTACGATTCTTGGCGTTGCTGTTTCCTCCTGGAAGGAAGTCCGATGCCCCGTACGCGGAAAGCGACTTTCGGCGCCCTCGGCGCCACGCTCTGCGCGACCGCGCTGGTCGGCACCGCAGGAGCCGCCCAGGCACAGGACGACAACGGCGTCGCCGAGAAGAGTGCCGCCGGGATAGCCACCGCGGCCACGGACGCGTTCAACGGCGCCAGGTCCATGCACGCCACCGTGAGCAGGGACGGCTCCGGTCTCGACCGCCAGGACCCCACCCGCCTGGAGGTCTCCGCGGACCGCGACGACAACTGCGTCGGCACCGTCGAGTACGCCGCGGACGGCGGCAGCCTGGAGATCATCAGGCACTCCGACAAGGTGTGGGTCAAGCCGGACGCCACCTGGCTGCGGAACAACCTGCCCGCCGACCAGTCGAAGGACGCGCAGAAGCTGGAGGGCAAGTTCCTCCAGGGCACCGCCCAGGACCAGGGCCTGTCCGACCTCGCCAGGCTCTGCAGCATCAACGACTACCGCGACGCCATCAAGGACGCCACCTCCGCGGGCACCCTGAAGAAGGGCAGCGAGACGACCGCCGACGGCGTGCCCGTCATCGAGGTCACGGGCAAGCACGACGGGACGGACATGACCCTCGCCGTCGCCACTCAGGGCACGCCGTTCCCGGTACGGGCCACGTCGAGCGCCAGCGGTGAACAGCAGACCGCCAACTTCACCTTCGACCAGCCCGTCCCCGACAAGACCCCGTCGGCCGGCGAGACCGTCCCCTGGGGCGCCTGACCCCCGCCGAGCCCAGGTCCGCAAGCCCGCCCGCGTTCGCCCCGCCGCGATGTCAGTCCCGGATGTGAGACTGAGCGCATGAGCGAAGAGCGCGGGCGGGCACGGGACTTCGGCATCCCGCTGACCGGCGAGCCGGGGGCGTGGAACGCGATCACGGACGTCCCCGGCGTCCAGGTCGGGTACGTGACGCTGGTCGAGGGCGACGACGTGCGGACCGGCGTCACGGCGCTGCTGCCGCGCGGGCGCGACGGCGTCGGCACGCCGTGCGCGGCGGGGTGGCACTCGATGAACGGCAACGGCGAGATGACCGGCACGGCGTGGCTGGAGGAGAGCGGCTCGCTGGCGGTGCCGGTGCTCGTCACCAATACGTACGCGGTCGGGCCGGTGCACCGCGGCGTGGTGGAGTGGGTGCGCACGCACCGCAGGGACATGGCGCCGGAGTGGCTGCTGCCGGTGGTGACCGAGACGTGGGACGGGTACCTGCACGACATCCACGGGGCGCACGTCACGCCGGCGCACGCGGGCGCGGCGATCGACGCGGCGGCGGGCGGGCCGGTCGCGGAGGGCAGCGTCGGGGGCGGCACGGGGATGCGGCTCTACGGGTTCAAGGGCGGCTCGGGAACGGCGTCGCGCGTGGTGCGGTACGGGTCGGAGCGGTACACGGTCGGGGTCTTCGTGCAGGCCAACTTCGGGGCGCGGCGCGAGCTGGTGGTGGCGGGGACGCCGCTGGGCCGGGCCGCCGCTTCGTACGAGGGCCGCGAGGGGGCGGAGAGCGGCGGGAGCCCGAGCGGCGGGAGTCCCGCGGACGGCGGGAGTCCGGCGGGCAGCGGGAGTCCCGCGCGTGGCGGGGGGCCGGCTGGTGGCGAGGGGGTCGCGGGCGCCGCCGGTTCCGTGGAGCCCGAGCGGCCCGTGCCGCCCGGGGCCGGGTCCGTCATCGTCGTCGTCGCCACCGACGCCCCGCTGCTGCCCGGCCAGTGCAAGGCCCTCGCCCGGCGCGTGCCGCTGGGCCTGGCCCGTACGGGCACCACCGGCAGCCACTTCTCCGGCGACCTCTTCCTCGCCTTCTCCACCGCCAACCCCGGCGCCCTCACCAGCACGTTCCCGCCCCGCCCGGCCGCCGACGGGCAGGCGGGCGGCGCCGGTGGCGACGCCCCGTACGAGACGCTGCGCTTCATACCCTGGGGCCGCGTCGACCCCTTCCACACCGCCGTCGTCGAGGCCGTCGAGGAGGCCGTGCTCAACGTGCTGACCGCCGCCGCCCCCATGACCGGGCGCGACGGGCACCACGTGCCCGCGTTCCCGCTCGCGGCCCTCGCCGGACTGCCCCGGGCGCGTACGGACTGAACCGGCCCCGGACGCCACCCCGCGTCCGCGGGCGGCGTGTCGGTCCGCGCCCTGCCGCTCCCGGTGCCCACGATGGGTGCGCCGAGGCGAGAGGAGCCGCACCGTGGCCCTGCACCAGACCGACCGCGGCGTCGCCGGACCGTACGACGACGTCTACGCGATGCCCATCAGCGAGCACGCGCTGCCCAAGTACCGCATGCCCGAGAAGGTCTCCGACCCGCGCGCCGTCGACGCCCTCATCCGGGACGAACTGGGCCTCGACGGCAACGCCGCGCAGAACCTGGCGACGTTCTGCACGACCTGGGCCGAGGCCGAGGTGCACGAGCTGATGGACGTGTGCATCGGCAAGAACATGGTCGACAAGGACGAGTACCCGCAGACGGCGGAGATCGAGAACCGCTGCGTGCACATCCTCGCCGACCTGTGGCACTCCCCGCACGGCGAGACCACCATGGGCTGCTCGACCACCGGCTCCAGCGAGGCCGCGATGCTCGGCGGCCTGGCACTCAAGTGGCGCTGGCGCAAGCGCCGCGAGGCCGCGGGCAGGCCAGCCGACCGGCCGAACCTGGTGTGCGGGCCGGTGCAGGTGTGCTGGGAGAAGTTCGCCCGCTACTTCGACGTCGAGCTGCGCCAGGTGCCGCTGGAGCCGGACGCCACCGGCCTGCGCCCGCACCAGTTGCGCGACTACGTCGACGAGAACACCATCGGCGTCGTCGCCATCCTCGGCGTCACGTACACCTGCGACTACGAGCCGGTGAAGGAGATCGCCGCCGAACTCGACGCGATCCAGGCCGACACGGGCCTGGACGTACCCGTGCACGTGGACGCCGCCAGCGGCGGCTTCGTCGCCCCGTTCCTCCGCCCCGAGCTGGAGTGGGACTTCCGCGTGCCGCGGGTGGCGTCCATCAACGCCTCCGGCCACAAGTACGGCATGGCGCCCCTCGGCGTCGGCTGGGCGATCTGGCGCTCCGCCGACCTGCTGCCCGAGGACCTGATCTTCCGCGTCAGCTACCTCGGCGGCGACATGCCGACGTTCGCGCTCAACTTCTCCCGCCCGGGCGGCGAGGTCGTCGCCCAGTACTACAACCTGCTGCGGCTGGGCCGCGACGGCTACCGCCGCATCTACCGCGCGGCCGCCGCCAGCGCCGAGTGGCTGGGCGAACAGGTCGCCGGCATGGGCCCGTTCACGCTGCTGTACGACGGGCGCGGCGCGCTGCCGGCGGTGTCGTGGACGCTGACGGACCCGGCGGGCGCGGGCTTCACGCTGTACGACGTGACGGAGCAGCTGCGGCTGCGCGGCTGGCAGGTGCCCGCGTACCCGCTGCCGCCGCGGCGGCAGGAGACGGTGATCCAGCGGGTGCTGATCAGGCACGGGATCAGCTTCGACAAGATCGAGCTGCTGGCGGGGGACGTACGGGCGGCGCTGGAGCGGCTGAAGGACGGGGCCGGGACGCCGGCGCCGCGCCAGCCGGGCTTCCACCACTGACGGCCGGCCGGCGCTCCGGCGGTGTTCCGGGCGGCGACCGACCGGCGGTCCGGTGGCGTACCGGCGGCGTTCAGGGGGTGTTCAGGCGGAGTTCAGGCGAAGAGGTCCGGGCGGATGCCGACCGCGTCGAAGAGGTGGTCGCGGGAGGCTTCGAGTTCGCGGCGCAGGCGGTCGAGGCGCGCGTCGAGCAGGCGCCCGCGCCACTTGCGTACCCTGCCGGCGACGATCACGGTGTCGACGTTGGTGCGGTCCATGAGGCCGACCACCGCGCCCGGCACGTTGTTGAGCGGGGCGACGTTGAGGGCGGTGGCGTCCAGCAGGACGATGTCGGCCTCCTTGCCGGGGGTGAGGGTGCCGGTCCTGCGGTCGAGCCCCAGGTGCGCGGCGCCGTTGGCGGTCGCGTACCGCAGGACGTCCCGGACGGTCAGCAGCGGCGGGGTGCCCGGGGCCGGGACGGGATAGTCGTTCGGGGGCGTGAAGTCGCCCTGTTCGAGGACCATCTGGTTGACGAGCATCCGCTGCAGGGTCATCGCGGAACGCATCAGCGTGAAGGGGTCGGCGGCCATGGTGGTCTCGACGTCGGAGCTGAGCGAGGGCTCCATGCCGAGCTTCTGCATCGTGAGGATGGGCGGTACGCCGTGCCGCATGGCCATCTCGATGGGGAACGCGACCGAGACCCGCACACCGGCGTCCCGCGCGCGCCGCCAGGCGAGGTCGGACATGCCCGTCATGTGGATGAACATGACGTCGGGGCCGAAGCCGAGGTCGCCGTCCGTGCCGCCGGTGCCGCGGGCCAGGTCGTCGATGACCGGCCGGTGGCCGGCGCTGGAGACGGCGTGCGCGGCGATGGGCAGGCCGAGTTCGCGGGCGATGCGCCAGGAGCGGGTGTAGACCTCCTCGGTCTGGTGGATCTCCCCGCCCATGACCATGGTCAGCAGTTGGCCGTCGGAGGGGAACCATTCGTTCCTGATGCGGTACGCGTCCTGCGGGTAGCGGGACCCGGTGCGGCCGTCGCCCTCGAAGTAGCCGAACGCCGCGCGGCGCCCGGTGTCGGCGAGCGCCTGGACGGCGGCGTCGCTGTGCTCGGGGGAGTGGTGGATCTGCGAGACGTCGAGGACGGTGGTGACGCCGGCGTCCAGCTGGGACAGCCCGGCGAAGAGGGTGCTGGCGTAGACGTCGCGGGGCCGGTACGCGGGCGCGAAGCGGGTCAGGACGTACTCGACGTAGGAGGGGTCGGCGCTGGGCGAGCCCGATCCGTCGTCGATCAGCAGCCCGTTGGGGAGGAACGCGCGCAGGGCGGTCTCGAACTGGTGGTGGTGGGTGTCGACGAAGCCGGGCATGACGATGTGCCCGCGCGCGTCGACCACCTCGGCGCCGCCGGCCTCGATACGGGGCCGGACGTCGACGATCCTCCTGCCCTCGACGAGGACGTCGGCGGTCTCGAAGTCGCCCACGTGCGGGTCCATCGACATCACCGCGCCGC
>NZ_JACBXC010000216.1 GCF_013870535.1 Streptomyces phytophilus
CTCCGGTCATCCGGGCGCCTGCGAAGCTCGCGCCCTCCGTCCTCGCGCTCAGCAGCACCGCGCCCTCCAGATCCGCGTCGCCGAAGTCCGCGTCCCGCAGGTTCGCTGCGGCGAAGTTCGCCCGCCGCAGCGACGCGCCCCGCAGGATCGCCCCGTCGAGCGCCGCCCGCATCAGCCCGACGCCGTCCATGCGGGCCTCCGAGAGGTCGCAGCCGGACAACGTGGCGGCACCCGCCTGCACCCCGGCGAGCACCGCGCCGCGCAGCGACGCCCCGGCGAAGTCGGCGCCCGTGAGATGGGCCTCCGACAGGTCCGCCCCGTCGAGCCGGGCCGTACGCAGCACGGCGTGGCCGAGGTTGGCGTCCCGCAGGTCGGCCCCGGGCAGGTCGGCGCCGGCGAGCGGGATGCCCCGCAGGTCCCTGCGGTCGCCCAGCCCGGAGAACTCGGCGGAGACGTCCCGCCAGTCCGTTCCGTCCCGCAGGGCGCGCAGGATGCGTTCGGCGGCGGCCGTTCCGGCCGGTGTGCTCCAGCGGCGCCGGTCCTCGGCGATCCGCTGGTCGTCTGCGTCGTCCATGATCCTCCGGGTGTCGTGCGGGGTTCAGCGGTGGCCGATGGATCCGAGGAAGCCGTTCAGCCGGTCGAGATGGTAGACCGTCTCGTCGTGCTTCTTGATGAGCACGTCGAGGCCGCGTTCCGTCAGTCCCTCCGGCAGCACGTCCATCTCCTTCACCAGCACCTTGCGCACGTTCTCCAGTCCGTTCCTGGCGTTCGTCAGGTCGGCGATGTGGTCGAAGGGCACGCCGTTCTGCTTCACGGCCACCACCTCGCCCGCGGCCTCCCGGCGGGCCGCGCTGTAGTGGTTGTGGTTCGGCATGCTGTTGATCCTGCCGATGGGGTCCTTCTTGATGTTCTCCAGCTTCTGGATCGCGTTCTGGGCCGAGTCGCTCAGGCCCAGCTTGCGACTGCTGTACGGAGAGAGCCCCAGCGGATCCGACCACGTCAGGGGGTTGTGCACGTACGCGACGGGATTGGGCGCGGGCGACAGCCCGAGCGGGTCCGGCGTGGCGTAGCGGGCGAGTGCGGGGTCGTAGTAGCGGTGCAGGTTGTAGTGCAGCCCGGTCTCCCGGTCCGCGTACTGCCCGGGCAGCCGCAGCGGCGTGTACGCCGTGCTCCTGGCGGACCAGGCGGTGGCCCCCCAGATGGTGCTGCGCGCGCGCCACGCCACCTGCCCGTCCGCGTCCACCAGCTCCCGCGGGGTGCCGACGAGGTCGGTGACGATGGCGAAGAACCGGGAGTCGATCTCCCGCCGGCCGGTGTCGTCCGTGAGGCGCTCCGCCTGGGAGATCGGGCTGAACCCCTCGTGCTCCCACGTCAGGGTCACCGGGTGCGGCAGATCCGCGGAGCGCGTGGTCTCCTCGACGAGCACGGCCCCGTCCCAGGTGAACTCGATCCGCTCGGCGACCTCCCCTTCGGCGGTCAGACGCTCCTTGGCGATGCGGCGCCCGAGCGGGTCGTAGCGATAGCGCCACACGGTGCCGTCCGGGGTCGTCGCCCGCGTCAGCCGGTCCTCGGCGTCCCAGGTGAAGCGCCAGGTGTCCGGCTTGTGGGAGAGCCGCTTGCGGGTACGGGCCACCAGCCGGCCGGCGGCGTCGTGCTGATAGCGCAGGGCGCCGGCACCCAGGACGCGGGTGCCTTCGTAGCGGCGCTCGCCGGTGGCCGCCGCACCGGCGTGGTGGTCGGGCCAGGCGGCCCGCGTCACGTTCCCGACGGCGTCGTAGCCGTACGCCTCCTGCCAGTCGCCCGCGGCGACGCCGGTGACGCGGCCCGCCGCGTCGACGTCGAACCGGCTCGTCCCGGCCAGCCGGTCGTGCACGGCGGCGAGGTGGCCGTCGCCGCGGTAGGTGTACGTGCGCCGCTGGACGGTGCGCTCCCCGGCGGCCACGGTCTGCGCATGGAGCCGGCCCACCGGGTCCCACTGCCGCTCCACGGCGAGCGAGCCGTCGAGGAGGCAGGTGAGTTCGCGACCGCCCGCGTCCCGCTGGAAGCGCAGCGTGTGCCCCGACGCGGTGACCGCCTCGCGGGCACCCGCGGCGTCGTAGCCGTACGACGTCTGCGCACCGGAGGGGGTGACGCGCCGGATCCGGCGGCCGAGGGCGTCGTAGCGGAACGTCAGGCTGCGGCCGTCGACGTCTTCCCTGGTGACCAGGCCCAGCTCGTTGCGCTCGCAGGTGACGACGGAGCCCGGGCCGGCGGCGGTGAGCAGCCGCCCGGCGGCGTCGTACGTGTACCGGGTCACGGCGCCGCCCGCGTTCTTGCGCGCGACGTTGCCGAGCGGGTCGTACTCGAAGGTGATGCGCTCGCCGAGCGGGGTGACGGACACCGCGATCCGGCCGGCCGCGTCCCGGACGTACTCGCTCGTCCTGTCGTCGAAGTCGGTCTCCGAGACGAGGCGCCCGGCGCGGTCGTACTCGTACCGCCAGCAGCGGCCCAGCGGGTCCCGCACGCCGGTGAGCCGCAGGCTCGCGTCGTGGGTGAACTCGTAGCGCGCGCCGTCGGGCGCGGTGTAGGCGCTGAGCTGGTCGAAGTGCGTGTATTCGTACGTGGTCGACAGTCCCGCGGCGTCGGTGTGGGCGAGGCAGTTGCCCTCGGCGTCGTAGGCCCAGGACTCGGTCGTGCCGTCGGGCAGCGTGTACGAGGTGAGCCGGCCCTCCGTGTTCCACGTCGCCCGGGTGGTGTGGCCGAGGGGGTCGGTCACCGCGCGCACGCGGCCGAAGGCGTCGTACTCGTAACGCGTGGTGCCGCCCCGTGCGTCGACCGTCTCGACGGGCAGGCCCGCCGCGTTGTTCCCGATCCCGACCGTGTGGTCCAGCGCGTCGGTGACGGCCCGGAGGCGGCCCCGGCCGTCGTAGTGGAAGCGGGTGGTGGCGCCGGACGGGTCGGTGGCGGAGAGGCGGTTGCCGGCGGCGTCGAAGGACTGGAGCCAGGTGGCTCCGTCCGGTGCCGTCACACGGGTCGGCAGGCCGGGCGCGGCGTAGTCGAGCGTCGTGGTGGTGCCGTCGGGCCGGACGAGCGTGCGCAGGCTGCCGTCGGCGTCGTAGGCGTACGCGAACCGCTGACCGAGGGGGTCGGTCTCGGCGGTGAGGTTGTGGTGTTCGTCGTAGGTGGTGCGGGTGGTGTGGCCGAGGGCGTCGATCTCGGCGGTGATCTGGCAGTTGTCGTTGACGACGAAGCGGGTGACGGCGCCCTCGGCGGTGGTGAGGGTGGTGACGGCGGACCCGGGCCAGGCGGGGTCGGTGCCGTCGTAGTCGATGGTGAGGGCGAGGTGGCCGGCTTCGCCGCCTTCGGCTGTGCAGCGGTCCTGGTCGTCGTAGGTGTAGTCGTAGCGGTGGCCGTTGCGGTCGGTCCAGGAGGTCGCGCGCAGGCGGTGGTCGTAGGTGAAGACCAGGGGCAGGCCGGAGGAGTTGATGTCCTCGGTGAGGTTGCCGTCGCGGTCGTAGCCGAAGCGTTTGACGACGGTGTCGGTGCCGTCGTCGGCGGCGTTTGCGAGAGAGACGGCGGTGATGCGGCCGAGGCCGGCGTCGGTGGTGAGGGTGAGGTGGTAGCCGCCGGAGTGGCGGATGCCGGTGGGGGCGCCTTCGTCGTCGTAGGTGAAGGTCAGGGTGTGGCCGTTACGGTCCGCTATCCGCTCCAGCAGCGCGAGGCCGTCGGCGTCGGGGCGGGCGAAGGTACGGGTGTGACCGGTGAGGGGGTCGGTGACGGTGTAGCCGCCGTTCTCCAGGCGGGCGAGCGGCCAGCGCGGGCCCTGTTCCGGCAGCACCTCCGTGCCGGTGGGGTGGGGGTAGGCGAGGACGCGGCCGTCCTCGGTGACGAAGACGACGCCCCGGTCGTCGGTCTCCAGGCGCTGGTCGGCGGTGGAGGCCCAGGTGGGGCCGAACCACCGGCCGGCCCGGTAGGTCGAGCCCAGCCGGCGGGAGAAGACCAGGGGCAGGATCCCGGGCAGTTCGACGTCGTCCTGCGGCAGGTACATCGCCCCGGTGGCCAGGTCCACGGGGTCGGTGAACTTCGAGACGATGTTCTTCAGCCGGGTCGTGGCGCCCTGTGCCGCGTCGTCGATCATCGTGCGGCCCCGCTTGGCCAGACCGAGGACGCCGTTCTTCATGCTCCGCAGCCCGGCCAGCCCGCCCTTGAGGCTCTTCAGGCCCTTGCCGAGCTTGGCCAGTGAGGTGAGGCCCTTCATGCCGGGGATGCAGTCGAGGGCGGCCATGGCGACGTCGAAGAGGGAGCCCTCGCCGTTGGCGTACTTGATCAGGCTGTCGGCGAGGACCACCAGCGCCGCGGCCAGCACCACCCAGGCCAGCGGTCCGCCGATGATGAGGACGACGATGCCGAGGACGGCGACGATGACTTTGCAGACGGTGACGATGGTGTCCCAGTTGTCTTTGACCCAGTCGACCGCCTTCTCCCACCACTTGCGGTTCTGGATGCCGGCGTCGGAGGCGTCCTCCAGCTTGTCCTTGGCTTCGGAGGCGGCGTCCTCGCGCATCTTCTTGGCGTCGGCGGCCATCTTCTTGGCGGCTTCGAGGCCGCCTTGCGCGTTGTCGACGGCTGTCTGCGCGGAGGTGCGGGCGGACTTGGCGTCGGTGGCGTTGCGGGTGGCGGCCCGTACCTCCGACTCGTCGGGCTTCTCCTTGCCCTCCTTCTCGTCGTACTCCTCACTCTTCTTCGTCGCCCGATCCACCCAGGAATTGGCCGAGTCCAGGCGGCCGTTCGCGGCGGTCAGCTCGCTCTGCGCTTCGCGGCCCTTGGCCAGGGCCTTGTCGGCGAGGGACTGGGCGCGCTCCAGCTTCGGCCAGTACGCGGCCAAAGCGTCGCCCGCCAGGTCGTAGGAGCGCTGGAGCTTCTTGAGGTTCTTGGGGACCTCCTCGAACTCGTCCTGGAACGCCTTCGCCGTCTTCCCCGCCCACCGCAGGAGGGCATCCTCACCGGCCATGCCCTTGATCTGCCGCAGCGCATCCGCCACGTCATCGGCGAAGTCGTGCAGCTCCCGGGCGAGCTGCTTGACCCGATCCGGATCCCCCGGCGTCGGGTCGTTGTCCAGATCCAGGACATGCCAATCCGTCGGACGATTCCCCATGTGCCACCCCCGTTACAGCCACATCTCGTCCGAAGACGCCTGATCAGCGGGTCACGGTTCCTCGGCCGCCCGTCCGGCGCCGATCTCGGCGGCGAGGACGTCGGGCGGCAGAGCCGTACGCAGGCGGCCCATGATGCGGTCGGTGTCGGTGCGTTCGGCCGCAGGGAGCGGGGCGCCGGCGGCGGCGCGGAGGGCTTCGGCCCGGCCGAGGAGGCGGGCGGCCTCACCGGCGTCGCCGGCCAGGGACTCCGCGCCGGCCAGGCCCTCCAGGGCCAGGGCGACGGCCCGGGGGTCGCCGGTGGGGCGGGCGTAGGCAAGGCCCTCGCGGTGGTGGGCGCGGGCCTGCTCCGGGTCGCCCGCCAGCTCCGCGACGAAGCCCAGCTCGGCGAGGATCAGGGCGGTGCCCACGTCCGACTCGATCTTGCGGTCCCAGTCCAGCCAGCGCCGCAGGTGCGCCTCCGCCTCCGCCAGCCGGCCCTGTCGGCGGGCGCCCATCGCCAGGCCGATGCCCGCGAACTCCTCGCCCACCACGTAGCCCTGCTCGGCGGCCAGCCGCGCGGCGCGGCCGTGGAGTTCGTCGGCCTGGGCGGTGTCCCCCGTGAGCAGCGCGACCCGGCCGAGCATCGACAGCTTGTCGGACACCTCCGACCACAGCCCCAGGTCCTCGGCCATCCGCAGGCCCTCGCGGTGCAGCCGGGCGGCCTGTCCGTAGTCGCCGGTGATCTCCGCGTACGTGCCGAGCGCGTACGTCGCGTGCAACTGGCCCCACCGGTCGCCGAGTCCGGCGAAGAGCGCCATGCTGCGCTCCCCGTACTCCGCGAGCGCGGGCAGGTCGCCGCGGAGCACCGCCTCCCGGGCGAGGGTGCTGGACACCGCCGCGGTGCCCCACTGGTCGCCGAGCGCGCGGAAGACCTCCTCGGCGCGGGTCAGCGGGTCGTCGCCGCCGGGCAGCGGGCCGAGGCCGAGCCGGGCGAGGCCGAGGAAGGCGTCCGCGCGGGCGCCGGCGGCCAGTTCGGGCAGGGCGGTGGGCTGCGGCGGGCGGACGGCGGGCAGGGCGTCGGGGGTGAGGGTCTCGCCGAGGCGGAGGGTCATGGCGGCGCGCCAGGTGAGGGCGGCGGCGCGGGCCGCGGTGACGTCCCTTGCGGGGGCGGGGGCTTCTCTTGCGGCTCCGGTAGCGGCTGCGGTCTTGTCGGCATCGGCATCGGCTGCGGCGTCTGTGCCTGCTGCCGTGTGCGGTGCCTGGGGCGCCGTCAGGGCGGTGGTGAGGAAGCGGCGGCCCTCGCCGAGGCGGCCGCGCAGCACCCAGTACCAGGCGAGGTCGCAGGCCAGGCCCAGTGCCGTCGCCGCGGCGCCGGTGCGTACCGCGTCCTCCAGCGCCGCGCGCATGTTGGCGGACTCCGCGTCGAGGCGCAGCAGCCACTGGCGCTGGGCGGGGCCGCGCAACTGGGGCTCGGCCTCGGCGGCGAGCGTCGCGTAGTACGCGGTGTGGCGGCGGCGTACGGAGGCGAACTCGCCCGCGTCGCAGAGCTGTTCGTGGCCATAGGCGGCGACGGACTCCAGCAGGTGGTAGCGCGCGGGGGCCACGCCGTCGCCCGGGGCGGCCATGACCAGGGAGCGGTCGACGAGGCGGGCGAGGAGGTCGAGCACCTCGTCCTCGGCGATGCCGCCGCCCGCGCAGACCGCCTCGGCGGCGCTCAGCGTGCAGCCGTCCGCGTGCAGGGAGAGGCGGCGGAGCACGGCCTGCTCGGGGGCGGTCAGCAGCTCCCAGCTCCAGTCCAGCATCGCGCGCAG
>NZ_JACBXC010000217.1 GCF_013870535.1 Streptomyces phytophilus
GCCGGGAACGCCACGAACGCCAGCCCGCCGCGGCGAGGTGCTTCTCCACCCGCTGCACCTCCTCGGCGTCCAGCGGGATCTGCGGCAGCATCGTCGCCGGGCAGTCGATGACCCCGCGCAGGTGCAGGGCCGCCTTGAACGCGCCCAGCGCCGAGGAGCTCATGCCCATCCGCGCCGGGTCGCCGCTCCTGACCATGCCGAAGAGCGCGAGCAGCCGCTCCTGTTCGGCGCGGGCCGACGCCCAGTCGCCCTCGCGCGCGCTGCGGTACAGCCGCGCGTAGCCGTGCGGGTCGACGTTGCCGAGGCCCGGGACGACGCCGTGGGCGCCCATGGCCAGCGCGCTGTCCACCATCGTCTCGGAGCCCGTCAGCGCGGAGAAGCCCGCGACCTTGTCCCGGACGCCGACGACGACGCGGCGCAGCCCCGTCTCGTCGCCGCTGGAGTCCTTCAGCCCGGCCAGCACGCCGTCTTCGGCGAGTCGGAGGACCAGGTCGTGCCCGAGCTTGGTGTGCACGGACACCGGCAGGTCGTAGGCGTAGACCGGCGCGCCGGTGCGGGTGGCGACCTCGCGGAAGTGCCGGTCGATCTCCGCCGGGTGGGTACGGGTGTAGAACGGCGCGGTGACGACGAGCGCGTCCGCGCCGGCGTCGAGCGCGCTGCGGGCGTGGTCGAGCACGCGCGGCGTCGTCATGTCGATCGCGCCGGCGAGCACGGGCAGTTGGCCGCCGACGTGCCGTACCACCGTGTCCACCACGGCCCTGCGCTGCTCGTCCCTGAGGTAGGCCGCCTCGGAGGACGAGCCGAGCACGAAGAGTCCGTCGACGCCCCCCGCCACGAGGAAGTCCACCAGCCTGATCAGCGAGGCGGTGTCCACCTCGGCATCCGGCGTCAGGGGGGTGCAGACGGGCGGTACGACGCCGGTCAGGTGGGTGGGACGGGTCATGCGCTCTCCTTCGCTTGGATCACGAGATCACGGGTGCTCTCCCCGGCGGCCACCGGATGGTGGCAGCGGAACCGGTGGGCGTGCGCCGCCTGGGTGACCTCCGGCATGGCCGCGGCGCACTCCGCCGTGGCCTTCCAGCACCGGGTACGGAACGGGCAGCCGCTCGGCGGCCGGGTCGCCGACGGCACGGGGCCGACGAGCGGGATCGGGTCGATGGGGTCGAGGAGCCCCGGCGTCGCCGAGAACAGCGCCCGCGTGTACGGGTGCCGGGCGGTGTCCGGACCGCGCTCCGCCGGGGCGTCGCCGCCGGAGCCCAGCGCCACCGCCGGCGCCTCCTCCACGATCCTGCCCAGGTACATGGTGATGACGCGGTCGCTCATCCGCCGCACCGTCTGGATGTCGTGCGAGACGAACACCAGCGCCAGGTTCAGCCGCTCCTTCAGATCCAGCAGCAGGTTGAGGATCTGGGCGCGTACGGACACGTCCAGGGCGGACGTCGGCTCGTCGGCCACCACGAGGTCCGGCTCCAGCGCCAGGGCGCGGGCGATGGCCACCCGCTGCCGCTGCCCGCCGGACAACTGGCCCGGCAGCGCGTCCGCGAGCACCGGGGGCAGGCCGACGAGGGCCATCAGCTCCCGTACCCGCTCGGCGCGCTGCGCGGACGTGCCGCGGCGGTGCACGTCGAGCGGGTCGCGGAGGATCTGCCGGACCGGCAGCCGCCGGTTGAGCGCGGTCGACGGGTCCTGGAAGATCATGCCCGTGCCGGTGCCGATGGCCGCCCGCCGTTCGCCCGCGCCCATCTTCCAGATGTCGCGGCCCCGGAACTCCACCGTGCCCGCCGTCGGGGCCTGCACCCCGACCAGCACCTTCGCCAGCGTCGACTTGCCGCAGCCGGACTCGCCGACCACGCCGACCGTCTCGCCGGCCGCGATCGCCAGGTCCGCGCCGGTCAGCGCGTACACCCGGTCGCGGGCGAACAGGCCGCCGGAGCGCGCCCGGTGCACCACGTGCGCGTTCCGTACGGTGATCAGCCCCGGCGCCGCGCCCCCGCCCTCGACCAGCGCGTCGCCCTCGACCAGGGGCTCGCTGGCCAGCTCGCCGACCGGCCCCGGGCCGCCGCTGTCCTTCGCGCTCATCGCAGCGCCTCCTTCTCCGCCTCGCCCGCGGCGACCGCCGACCCGGCCGGCGGCCCGGTCGCCGGTTCGACCGCCGGGTGGTGGCACGCCACCTCGTGCTTGCGTTCCTCGCCGACCAGTTCGGGCGCGGTGTCCAGACAGGTGCCGCTCGCCATCGGACAGCGGTCGGCGAACCGGCAGCCGGCCGGGAAGTCGGCCGGCGAGGGCACGACGCCGCGGATCTGCGTCAGCCGCTGCTGGGCCGACTCCAGCGACAGCACCGAGCCCAGCAGCCCGCGGGTGTAGTGGTGGGACGGCGCCTCGACCAGGTCGGCCGTGACGCCCGTCTCGACGATCTGCCCCCCGTACATGACGACCACCCGGTCGGTGACGTCGGAGATCAGCGCCAGGTCGTGGCTGACGAGGATCAGCGCGAAGCCCAGCTCCTTGCGCAGCCGCAGCAGCAGCTCGATGACCTGCGCCTGCACCGTGACGTCGAGCGCGGTGGTCGGCTCGTCGGCGACGATGAGCTTCGGGTTGCGGGAGAGCGCCATGGCGATGAGCACCCGCTGCCGCTGCCCGCCGGACAGTTCGTGCGGATAGCTGCGCAGCGTGCGGTCCGGGTCCAGGCCCACCAGCTCCAGCAGTTCGGTCGCGGTGCGCGTACCGCCGCGCCGGATCAGCTGCTTGAGCTGCGCACGGATCGTCATCGCCGGGTTGAGCGAGCTGAGCGCGTCCTGGTAGATCATCGCCATCTCGTGGCCGAGCAGCCTGCGGCGTACGCGCATGGGCGTGCCGATCAGCTCCCGGCCGTCGAAGACGACGCTGCCGCGGACCCGCGCGCCGTCCGGCTCCAGGCCCATCACCGTCAGCGCCGTCAGCGACTTGCCGCAGCCCGACTCGCCGACGAGGCCGAGGACTTCACCGGGCCTGACGTCGAAGCTGATGCCGTCGACGATGTCCACGCCCGCGTGCCGCTTGTCGAAGCCGATGGCCAGGTCCGTCACCGACAGCACCGGCTCGCCGCCGGGCAGCGGCCGGGCCCGTTCGCGCAGCCGGCGGGCGGCCTCGGCGAGCCCCGGCAGTTCGAGCACCTTGCCGGTGCCGGGCGCGGCGGCCTCGATGCGGTCCTCGGCGCCGGCCTCCTTGACCGGCACGCCCTCCGACCGCCGGGAGGCGGGTGCCGCCCAGGCGTCCGAGATGCCTTCGGAGAGGATGTTGAGCGCGAGTACGGTCAGCAGCATCAGCAGGCCCGGGAAGACCGTCGCCCACCAGCCGCCGAGCAGCACCATGTTCTTGCCGTCCGCGATGACGCTGCCCCAGGACGGGTCCGGCGGGCGGACGCCCGCGCCGATGAAGGACAGCGACGCCTCGAAGACGATCGCCTCGGCGACCTGCACGGTGCAGAACACCAGGATCGGCGCGGCGCAGTTGATGGCGACGTGCTTGACGACGATGTGCGGCGTACGGGCCCCGATGACCCGTTCCGCGGTCACGTAGTCCTCGCCGTACTGGTCCAGCACGTTGGCCCGTACCACCCGCGCGATCGGCGGCACGTACAGGAACGCGATGGCGCACACCAGCACCGGGATGCTGCCGCCGAACACGGCGACGAGCACCGCGGCCAGCGCGATCCCCGGGAACGCCATGACGATGTCCAGGCAGCGCATGACGAACTCGTCCACCGCCTTGCGGGAGGTGGCGGCGACGGCGCCGAGGACCGCCCCGAAGACCAGGGCGAGCAGCGTGGCGCCCAGGCCGATGACCAGCGACCAGCGGGCCCCGTACATCAGCCGGCTGAGGATGTCCCGGCCCAGGCTGTCCTGCCCCATCCAGTGGTCGGCGGACGGGTGCCCGGTGCCGTCGGCCTGCGCCTGCTGGTCCAGCGGGTCGTGCGGGGCGAGCAGCGGCGCGAACACCGCGACCAGCACGACCAGGGCGATCAGCCCCAGCGAGATCCGGGACGTCCAGGGCAGCCGGGCGAGCCCGCGGAGCCTGAGGCCGGGCCGGGACAGCCGCTCCGCGAGCTTCTGGCGGCCCCCGAGGGTGGCGAGCATCAGGCGGCACTCCTCAGTCGGGGGTTGACCAGCAGGTAGAGGATGTCGATGACGAGGTTGACGACGACGAAGGCGACGGCCACGGTCAGCACCACGCCCTGCACGACCGCGGGGTCGCCGTTCTTCACCGCGTTGATCATCAACGTGCCCATGCCGGGCAGCGAGAAGATCGTCTCGATGACGACCGCGCCGCCGAGCAGGTAGCCCACCCGCAGCCCGAGCACGGTCAGCGGGTTGACCAGCGCGTTGCGCAGCACGTTGCGGCCGACCACGACGACCGGCGGCAGCCCGCTGCCGATCGCCGTGCGCACGTAGTCCTTGTCCAGCTCCTCGACGACCGCGGTGCGGACGATGCGGGTGAGCTGCGCGGCGACGTGCAGCGACAGCGCGATGGCCGGCAGCGTCATCGTCTTGAGCCAGCCCGTGAAGGAGTCGCCCGGATTGACGTACCCCCCGGAGGGGAACCACCCCCATTCCACCGCCAGGTACTGGATCAGCAGCAGCGCCACCCAGAAGGCGGGCGCCGCGACGCCGACCAGCGAGACGACGCGGATCACCTGGTCCGGGATGCGGTCGCGGTAGATCGCGGCCGTGACCCCGAAGAGCACCGACAGCACGATGGCGATGGCGAGCCCCATGAAGGTGAGCTGCATGGTCAGGGGCAGCGCGGTGGTGACCTGGTCGATGACCGGCCGGCCGTTGAGCGCGCTGAGCCCCATGTCGCCCTTGAGCAGGTCGCCCACGAAGGCGGCGTAGCGGACGAGCAGGGGGTCGTTGAGACCGTGCTCCTCGCGGTAGTCCTCAAGCTGCTGCTCGGTGGGGTTGGCCCCCTGGAAGTTCGCCACCGCCGGGTCGATGTCCGAGAAGCGCATGACGAGGAAGACGAACAGCACGATGCCGAGCATCAGCGGGACGAGCAGGGCGATGCGGCGTAGCAGCATCCTGGCGATCTGGGCCACGTACGTGAGCTCCTAGCCTTGACTGACCGTGACGTGCCGCCCTACGCGGGCTTGGCCTTGAGGAGGTTGATGCCGGGGTACGGCTGCGGCTGGATCCCGGTGATCCTGTCGGCGTCCCAGGCGGTGACCAGCTCGGTGTGGACCACCGGGTAGATGACCGCGTTCTCCGCGATGACGTCCAAGTACTCCTGCGTCATCTGCTTCTTCTTCTCCTGGTCGGGCTCGCGCGTGGCGGCGTCCATGAGCCGGAACAGCTGCTTGGCCTCGGACGCCTGGGACCAGCGGGAGTAGTCCATCCAGACGTTCTCGGCCGTGTAGTTGTAGCGGAGGATCAGGTCCGCGTCGATGCCGAGCTGGTTGGGGTTCGAGGCGGAGGCGACGACCTGGTAGTCGGCCTTCTGGTCCAGCTTGGTGAAGAGGGCGGAGGTCTCCTGCGGGTCGAGCGTGGTCTCCACGCCGATGGCGTCCCAGGACTCCTTGATGGTCGGGATGCAGTCGGCGATCCAGCTCACGGTCGACGCCATGAGCGTCACCTTCAGCCCGCTGACCCCGGCCTCGTCCAGCAGCGCCCTGGCCTTGTCGGGGTCGTGGCCGTAGACGGACTTCGCCTTGCGGTACGTGGGGTTGCCCTCGTCGAGGAAGGAGCTGGCGGCCTTGCCGTAGCCCCGCAGGCCCGCCTCGATCATCTTGTCGGTGTCGATGGCGTAGTGCAGCGCCTGGCGCACCCGTACGTCGTCGAACGGCTTCCGCTCGGTGTTGAAGAGCAGGAACATGTGGTTCATGCCCGCCCCGCCCTCGACGGTGAGGCCGTCCTGCTCCAGCTGCTTGACGTTGGCGTACGGGATGTTGTCGGAGATCTGGGCGCCCGCGTTCCCGCCGGAGATCTTCGCGACCCGGGGGGCGGCGTCCACGATGGACAGCCAGGTCATCTTCTTGAAGTTCGCCTTGCGCGGGCCGTTGTAGTCCGCGTACGCCTCGAAGGAGGTGTTCGACAGCGGCTGGTTGGCCGTCATCCGGTACGGTCCCGAGCCGACGGTGACCTCGGGCAGACCGGTGTCGAGGTCCTTCCAGGCGCCGGACTTGCCCAGGATGTGCTTGGGCAGGATCTTCGCCAGGGTGAGCCGGGACAGCCCGTCCGGGAAGGGGAAGGCGAGCACCAGGTCGACGGTGTTCTCCCCGGTCTTCTTCACCTCCTTCAGCCAGCCGGCGAAGAACCCGTGGGTGAGGGTCTGGGTCTCGGTGTCGAGTATCCGGTCGAAGGTGAACACGACGTCGTCGGCGGTGACCGGCTTGCCGTCGTGGAACGTCGCCCCGTCGCGCAGGGTGAACGACCAGGTCGAGGCCCCGGTGTCGGCGGGCAGTTCGGTGGCCAGCGCGGGGTAGGGCTCGCGGGTGATGGGGTCGGTGTCGAGCAGCCCCTCGAAGACGTGGTGGTTGGCGGCCACGGAGAACGCGGACGCGGTCAGCGTGGGGTCCCAGCTCTGGTCGTTGCCGTAGCCGATGACGGCGGTGACCGAGTCCCCGCCGCCGCCCCCGCCGGTGTCCGAGGTCGAGTCCGGACCTCCGGAGCAGGCGGCCAGCGCCGGCGCCATGACGCCGAAGGCGCTCAGCGCCCCGCCGTACTGCAGCACTCGCCGGCGGTCGACGCCCGGCTCTGGTGATACGTCGCTCACGGTGCCTCCAGGAGGGAAAAAACAGGGGATGGCGCCGCGCCTGTCCCTGTCCCGGGGAAAGGCGGGGTCGTGGGAGGTCCTACGTTCTACCTCTTGGCGGTGAACATAGAAGTTGGCCGGGAGGCAGGTCAAGGGGTCGGCGACAAGCGTTATGCGGTGTCGA
>NZ_JACBXC010000218.1 GCF_013870535.1 Streptomyces phytophilus
GGCGCGCTCGACCTCGGCCCGGTCGCCGACGCGGCGCGCGAACTGGCCCGGTACCTCAAGCCGCGCACCACCGTGCTGCTGGAGTCCGCCGCGTACCCGGGGAGCACCGAGGACCTCCTGCGCCCCCTCCTGCAACAGGGCTCCGGGCTGCGCGCGGGGCGGGACTTCCACCTCGCGTACTCCCCCGGCCCCCTCGACCCGGCCGACACCGCCCCCGCGCCGAAGGTCGTCGGCGGGCTGACCCCCGGGTGCACGGAGGCCGCGGTGGCGTTCTACGGACGGTTCGCCGAGCGGGTCGTACGGGCCCGGGGGCCGCGCGAGGCCGAGACGGTGCGGCTGCTGGAGGGCAACGTACGGCACGTGAACTTCGCCCTCGTCAACGAGCTGGCCTGGTTCTGCCACGACCGGGGCATCGACCTGTGGGACGTCGTCCGCTGCGCCGAGACCCGGCCCTTCGGCACCGCCCACAGCTTCCGCCCCGGCCCCGGCGTCGGCGGCCACGGGGTGCCCGTCGACCCGGGCCGCGTCCCCGTCCGCGTACCGCACCCGGGCGGCAGGACCGCACCCGGCTTCGACCACCCGCTGCGGATCGTGGACCTCGCCAGGGAGATCAACGGCCGGATGCCGCGGTACGTCGTCCAGCGCTGCGCCCAGCTCCTCAACGAGCACGGCAAGTCCGCCCGCGGCGCCCGCGTGCTGCTCCTCGGCGTCACGTACGAACCGGACGTCGCCGACCTGGAGCGCACCCCCGCGGGCGACGTCGCGGCCCGGCTGACGGAGCTGGGCGCGCGGGTCGGGTTCCACGACCCGTACGTCACGACGTGGCAGGTGCTGGGCCGGCCGGTGCCGCGGGCGGCGGCGCCGTACGACGCGGCGGCGGACGCGGACCTGACGGTGCTGCTCCAGCCGCACCGCACGTACGACCTCCAGGCGCTGGCGGTGAAGGCGCAGCTCCTCCTCGACACCCGCGGCGCGACGCCGCCCGGGGCGGCGCACCGGCTGTGACGGCGGGGCACCCGGCGGCTCCCCCCGCGGGGCGGCGGCGGAGGGCGTGGACGCCCCGCGGATCACCCGCCCCCCGGGGTGCCGGAACCGGAGGTTTCCCGCCGGAACTGCTACCGTTCGGCCGTATGGGTGATGCGGTGATGACGACGGCCGACAGCCGCCCCCGGCTGCTGCAGGCGCTCGCCGTCGGCGCCGCCGCCACCGTGGCGGGAGCGCTGGTCCTGGGCCTGACACAGGGCCTGGTGGGCGAACGCGGCCTGGAGCTCGGCTACTGGGCGCTGGCCCTCGGCCTCCTCGTCGGCGCCGCCGTGGGCCTCGCGGGCGAGCAGACCCGCGGCTCGGCGTTCCTGGCGATCCCCGTGGCGCTCGTCGGCGTCCTCCTCACCCAGCTCACGGCGACCGCCGTGCACCTCGGCACGGCCGATGTGGGCGCGGCCTACGACTTCTGGCACACCGGGGTGCTGGGGAAGAACGACATGACGTTCTACCTGGTGGCCGCGGCAGAAGCGTTCCTGGTCAGCCAGCGGGTGTCCGAAGTTCGAAACAACATGTCGCAGTCGCGTCACGACTCCCCATAAGGGCTTGTTGTCGGGCACCGCTCAACTGCTAGCGTGCCGCGGGTTGTCCCACTGACCGCGCCCACCACACCAACTGTCCCCGGGCACGGCAGACCCAAACATCCGGGGGGAATTACCCATGTCCCAGCCGTATCAGCAGCAGCCAGGTCCCGGCGTTCCCGGCCAGCAGCCGTATGGCGCTCCGCCGCCCTACGCGCAGCAGCCGCCGCCCAACTCCGGCAACCCCGGCCTCGCCATCGGGGTCGGCATCGTCGCGATGATCGTCGGCGCGGTCATCTACGGCGGCATCATGCTGGCCACCTCCGGTGAGGCCGGCGAGTACACCCTGTACGCCTACCCCGCCGCCGCTTCCGGCATCCTGGTGGGCCTCGCGTTCGGCAAGCTCGGCGGGCAGAACCCGGCGCTGCCCTTCGTCGCCATCGCGCTCGGAATCATCGGCGCGATCATGGGCCAGTTCCTCGGCTACGCCCTGCTGATCAACGACTGGACCGAAGGCCAGATCGGCGTGGCGACGGCGTTCACCGACGAGTTCGACACGCTGAAGGAAGCCTTCAAGGAGGACTTCGACGCCCTGGTGGCCGCGATGTACGCGATCGGCGGCGCGGCGGGCTTCGGCATCACGAAGCGCCTCGGCAACAGCTGAGGCAGCCGCACCGCACCGCACCGCACGGCAACGGCGCAGGGCCAGGACACCGCGACGAACGCGGCCCCGGCCCTGCGCCGTTCTCTGCCCGGCCCCCGGCCCCCACCCTCCGCCCTCCGTCAGGCCGGAGGCAGCGCGGCGCCCAGCCGCCCGTGGAGCAGCAGGTAGAAGACGTACAGCGACTCACGGCCGCCCTTTCCGCGTTCGTAGCGCCGCTGGGCGCGGCCGAGGGGGTTCCACACCCGCCCGTCCGGCATCCGTACGCCGACGGGCTGCTCGAAGTAGTCGCGCTGCATGTCGTCCAGGTCGACCCAACTCCCGCCCCCGGAGCGGACCATGACCTCCCCCACGTACGCCCCGACCCCCCGCAGCGCCCGCGCCACAGCCCGCTCGTCGGCTCCCCGCCCGGACCGGATCCCGGCCACGATGCGGTCCGCCAGCCGCAGGCTCTCCACGGAGTAGTCCAACGGCAACCGCCGCGGCCCCCGCATCCACTCGGCCACCACCCCCTCCACGTACCGGCTCATCCCAGCCGCTTCGGGTAACACATCGCTCGCATGCCCCATGGGAATCCCCTCCACGCTCGTCGGCTGTGACCTTCACATGAACAGCGCCGGGACCCTGATTAAACGTCACACCTCCAAGGCGTGACTCTTCCCACACGAGGTGTCACCAGCCAGGTCTGGACAAACCCCCGACATGCCGGATCCGGCAACCCCTGGCCGCCGCCGCGGAGTCGAGCGGGAGAGACAAGCAGGACGAGTCCGACTCAGGGTGAATGTCCGTCCGCTTGCGGTCGGGCCGGGGCACGCGTTACCCAGTGCGGACACCAGGACCGCCCGCGCCGCAAAGGAGTTCGCCCATGCGAGAAGACGGGCGGCCCGCGGCGTACGGGACGAGCCGCGGGCCGCAAGCGCGCCCCCTGGCCCCGCGGGACTGCCCTCCCGCCGGGGCCGGGGCGGTGCTCCCTGACGGGAGGTCAGCGCGAGCGGGCCACGGTCACCTCGACGCGCTGGAACTCCTTCAGCTCCGAGTACCCCGTCGTGGCCATCGCCCGGCGCAGCGCGCCGAAGAAGTTCATCGACCCGTCCGGCGTGTGCGACGGGCCCAGCAGGACTTCCTCCGTCGTGCCCACCGCGCCGAGGTTCATGACCTTCCCCCGCGGCACGTCCTCGTGGACGGCCTCCATCCCCCAGTGGTGGCCCCGCCCCGGCGCGTCCGTGGCGCGGGCCAGGGGCGAGCCCATCATCACCGCGTCCGCCCCGCACGCCACCGCCTTCGGCAGGTCGCCGGACCAGCCGACGCCGCCGTCGGCGATCACGTGCACGTAGCGCCCGCCGGACTCGTCCATGTAGTCCCGGCGCGCCGCCGCGACGTCGGCCACCGCCGTCGCCATCGGCACCTGGATGCCCAGCACGTTGCGCGTGGTGTGCGCCGCGCCGCCGCCGAAGCCGACGAGCACGCCCGCCGCGCCCGTACGCATCAGGTGCAGCGCCGCCGTGTACGTCGCGCAGCCGCCGACGATGACCGGCACGTCCAGCTCGTAGATGAACTGCTTGAGGTTCAGCGGCTCGGCCGCCGACGAGACGTGCTCAGCGGAGACCGTGGTGCCGCGGATGACGAAGATGTCCACCCCCGCGTCCACGACCACCTTGGAGAACTGCGCCGTACGCTGCGGCGACAGCGCCGCCGCCGTGACCACACCCGACTCGCGGACCTCCGCGAGCCGCCGGCCGATCAGCTCCTCCTTGATCGGCTCGTCGTAGATCTCCTGCATGCGCCGCGTCGCGTCGTGCTCGTCCAGGTCCGCGATCTCGGCGAGCAGCGGCTCGGGGTCCTCGTAACGGGTCCAGAGCCCTTCGAGGTTGAGCACCCCGAGGCCGCCGAAGCGCCCGATCCTTATGGCCGCCTCCGGTGAGACGACGGAGTCCATCGGGGCGGCGAGGAAGGGCAACTCGAAGCGGTAGGCGTCGATCTGCCAGGCGATCGAGACCTCCTTCGGATCCCGGGTTCGCCGGCTCGGCACGATGGCGATGTCGTCGAACGCGTAAGCCTTGCGCCCGCGCTTGCCCCGGCCGATCTCGATCTCAGTCACGAATGCCCTTTCCAGACGGTTGCCGCCCCAGTATCCCCCGGTCGGCCGGGTCAGGCTTTACGGGAGTAGTTCGGGGCCTCGGTCGTCATCTGGATGTCGTGCGGGTGGCTCTCCTTCAGGCCCGCGGAGGTGATGCGGACGAAGCGGCCGCGGTCCTTCATGTCCGGGACGGTGCGCCCGCCGACGTAGAACATCGACTGCTTCAGCCCGCCGATGAGCTGGTGCACGACGGAGGCGAGGGGGCCGCGGTACGGGACCTGGCCCTCGATGCCCTCGGCGATGAGCTGGTCGTCGCTCTTGACCTCTTCCTGGAAATAGCGGTCCTTGGAGTACGACTTGTTGCCGCCGCGCGACTGCATCGCGCCCAGCGAGCCCATCCCGCGGTACGACTTGAACTGCTTGCCGTTGATGAACAGCAGCTCGCCCGGCGACTCCTCGCAGCCCGCGAGCAGGCTGCCGAGCATCACGGTGTCCGCGCCGGCGACCAGCGCCTTGGCGATGTCGCCGCTGTACTGCAGGCCGCCGTCGCCGATGACCGGCACGCCCGCGTCCCGGGCCGCGAGGGCGGCCTCGTAGATCGCGGTGACCTGCGGAACGCCGACGCCGGCGACCACGCGCGTCGTACAGATGGAGCCCGGACCGACGCCGACCTTGATGCCGTCGACGCCCGCGTCGACGAGCGCCTGGGCGGCGTCGCGGGTGGCGACGTTGCCGGCGACGACGTCGACCGGCGCGTTCGACTTGATCTTCGCGGCCATGTCGGCGACGAGCCGCGAGTGGCCGTGCGCGGTGTCCACGACGATGAAGTCGACGCCGGCCTCGACCAGCGCCTGCGCCCGCTCGTACGCGTCGCCCGCGACGCCGACGGCGGCGCCGACGATCAGCCGGCCCTCCCCGTCCTTGGCCGCGTTCGGGTACTTCTCGGCCTTCACGAAGTCCTTGACCGTGATGAGGCCCTTGAGCACGTCCCGGTCGTCGACCAGCGGCAGCTTCTCGATCTTGTGCCTGCGCAGCAGCTCCATGGCCTCCGCGCCGGAGATCCCGACCCGGCCGGTGACCAGCGGCATCGGCGTCATGATCGAGCGGACCTCGACGCTGCGGTCGGGCTCGAAGGCCATGTCGCGGTTGGTGACGATGCCGACGAGCTTGCCGTCCCCGTCGGTCACCGGTACGCCGCTGATCCTGAACCGGCCGCAGAGCGCGTCCGCCTCGGCGAGCGTGGCGTCGGGGCGGATGGTGATCGGGTCGGCGACCATGCCGGACTCGGAGCGCTTGACCTGGTCGACCTTCTTGGCCTGGTCCTCGATGGAGAGGTTGCGGTGCAGCACGCCGACGCCGCCCTGGCGGGCCATGGCGATGGCCATCCGGGACTCGGTGACCCGGTCCATGGCGGCGGAGAGCAGGGGGATGTTCACCTTGACGTTCCGCGACACATGGCTTGCGGTGTCGATCTCGCCCGGGGCCATGTCGGCGGCGCCGGGCAGCAGCAGCACGTCGTCGAAGGTGAGTCCGATGGTGGCGAACTTGTCGGGGACGTCGGCGGCGCGCTCTGTCATGACACCCTTCCGGTGGGTCTTGCCCGATGGGACTGACCATGGTAACGGCGCGCCGGACGGTCACGTAACGGGGCTGGTGGCCGGTGTACGAAGGTACGAAGTACCTGGCCGGAAGGACCTTCGGACCGGCGGACGGGGCTGTCTTCCCGCAGGCCGTACGACCCGGAACCTACTGCCGCGCCAGCGCCCGCAGCCTGCTCAGCGCCCTGTGCTGCGCCACCCGCACCGCGCCCGGGGTCATCCCGAGGATCTGCCCCGTCTCCTCCGCGCTGAAGCCCGCCGCCACCCGCAGCAGCAGCAGCTCCCGCTGGTTCGCCGGCAGGTTCGCCAGCAGCTGCTTCGCCCACTCCGCGTCGCTGCTCAGCAGCGCCTGCTCCTCGGGCCCGAGCGAGTCGTCCGGCCGCTCGGGCATCTCGTCCGAGGGCACGGCGGTGGAGCCGGGGCCGCGCATCGCGGCGCGCTGGAGGTCCGCGACCTTGTGCGCGGCGATGGCGAAGACGAACGCCTCGAAGGGGCGGCCGGTGTCGCGGTAGCGCGGGAGCGCGCAGAGCACGCCGATGCAGACCTCCTGCGCGAGGTCGTCGACGAAGTGCCGTGCGTCGCCGGGCAACCGGTGCAGCCGCGTGCGAACATAGCGGAGCGCCAGGGGGTGCACGTGGGCCAGCAGGTCGTGCGTCGCGCGCTCGTCCCCGCCCGCCGCGAGCTGGACGAGTCCCCTGATCTCGACCGGCCTTTCGGCCGTCTGGGAAACAGTGGTCTCGTTGCCGCGCATCCGTCCATGGTGCCTCGCCCCTGAACGTTCCGCTGTGTCACGGCCGTCGTTGTAGACCGAAGCGTTATGCGCAACCGCGCGGACGGTCACCACACCCGCCCTCCCTTCGCTGCCCCCGTGCGGGATTCCGCTGTGCCCGATGCGCGTCGTTCCGGAGAACCCATGCCTCAAGCATGCGCCT
>NZ_JACBXC010000219.1 GCF_013870535.1 Streptomyces phytophilus
TGTACGTCGCGGGGTTCACGCCGGTGGCCAGCATCGCGGTGGGGCAGGAGACCCCGTGGGGCGTCGGTGCCGAGCTGGAGCGGGAGCTGCCCGGCACCGAGTCCGCGGTCTTCGACGGCTCGGCGCTGGGCGCCGGGGACGGCGGGGGCGGGGACGCGGCGAGCCGGGAGGGTTTGTCGGCGCTGACCGCAAATGTGCTCGCGGCGGCCCGTGATCGTAGGATCGTCGCAGTGGTGCGCGACGTCCACCGCCACCCCTGGATGGCGGACGCGCTCGACGGCCTGCTCGCCGCCCGTCCCGACACCGTCGTGGTGGAGATGGGGGTGCCGCAGGCGCCGCCGCGCGGGGCGCCGCACATCGCGACCCACGGTGCCGCCCGCGTCTGCGGACGCGCCGCCGCGGAGGTCATCACCGGCAAGGGCGCCGGGGCCTGACCGCCACGCCCGTACCACCTGACACCGCAAAACGGAGGCACCCCGCATGACTGCCGCCCAGCCGGGCCGGATCATGGCCGGCGAGATGGCCGAACAGCCCGAGGCCCTGCGCCGCGTCCTGGCGCACGGCGCCCCGGAGATCCGCAGGGTCGCCGAGGCCATCGCGGCCCGCGCGCCGCGCTTCGTCCTGCTGACCGCGCGCGGCACGTCGGACAACGCCGCGCTGTACGCCAAGTACCTGCTGGAGATCCAGCTCGGGCTGCCGTGCGGGCTGACGTCGATGTCCACGACGACGGCGTACGAGGCCAAGCAGGACCTCACCGACGTGCTGGTGATCACCGTCAGCCAGTCCGGCGGCTCGCCCGACCTCGTCGCCTCCACCCGGGCCGCCCGCGAGGCCGGCGCCCTCACGCTGGCGGTGACGAACAACCCGGACTCGCCGCTGGCCGGCGTCAGCGAGTACCACATCGACGTCCAGGCGGGCCCGGAGAAGGCCCTCCCGGCGACCAAGACGTACACCGCCTCGCTGCTGGCGCTCTACCTCTTCGTCGAGGGCATGCGCGGCGGAAAGGGCGAGGCCGCCGCGGTGCTGCCGGAGCTGGCCGAGCAGATCCTCGCCCGGCAGGGCGAGGTGAAGGCCCTGGCGCAGCGCTACCGCTTCGCCGAGCGGATGGTCCTCACCTCGCGCGGCTTCGGCTACCCGACGGCCAAGGAGGCGGCGCTGAAGCTGATGGAGACGTCGTACATCCCGGCGCTCTCCTACTCCGGCGCCGACCTGCTGCACGGCCCGCTGGCCATGGTCGACAACGTCTCGCCGGTCATCGCCATCGTCACCGACGGCCGCGGCGGCGAGGCGCTGCAGCCGGTGCTCGACCGGCTGCGCGACCGGGGCGCGGACCTCGTCGTCGTCGGCCCGCAGGCGCAGGTCGACGCCGCGGCGGGGGGCTTCGCGCTGCCGACGGCGGGGGTGGCGGAGGAGGTGCAGCCGATCCTGGAGATCCTGCCGCTGCAACTGCTCGCGTACGAGGTCACCATCGCCCGCGGCCAGGACCCGGACGCCCCGCGCTCGCTGGCGAAGGTCACGGAGACGCGCTGACCGCCTGATCGTGTACGGGCCGCGGCCCCGGCTCCTCCGCGGAGGAGCCGGGGCCGCGGCCGTAGCGCGTGCTACAGCAGTACGCCGCCGGAGACGTCGAGGTACGTGCCCGTGAGCACCTTGGCGTCGCCGGAGACCAGATAGGCCACCGTGTCCGCGACCTCGCCGACGTCCGTCATCCGGCCGAGCGGCGACATCGACGCCATGCCCGTCATGGCGTCGTCGTTGTCGCGCAGCCAGGCCGCGTTCATGTCGGTGTCCAGGGCGCCGGGCGCGACCGCGTTGACGGTGATGCCCCGCTCGCCCACGGACTTCGACAGGAACTTGGTGAAGGCGTCGACCGCGCTCTTCGTCATCGTGTACGCCAGCAGCGTCGGCATCAGCGCCGCGTGCGTGGCCACCGTGGAGACGTTGACGATGCGCCCGCCGTCCCGCAGCCGGGGCAGCCCCAGCTTGGTGACGAAGAACGGCGCCTTGGTGTTCACCGCGAACAGCCGGTCGAAGTCGGCCTCCTCGGTCTCCTCGATGAGCGCCTGGAGCGCGACGCCCGCGTTGTTGACGAGGATGTCGAGCCCGTCCGCGTGCCGGTCGAACTCCGCCCACAGCGCCGCCGCGTCACCCGGCACGCCCAGCTCCGCCCTGATCGCGAACGCCTCGCCGCCGGCCGCCTCGATCGCGGCGACGGTCTCCTTCGCCGCCGCCTCGTTGCTGCCGTAGTGCACGGCGACGCGGGCCCCGTCCCGGCCGAGCCGCTCCGCGATCGCCCTGCCGATCCCGCGGCTCGCGCCCGTGACCAGTGCCGTCTTGCCAGTGAGCGCGCCCATGGCGGCGCCCCCTTTCTGTAAAGGTTGCTACAGAAAGGACCGTATCACATTAACTAGCGAGCGCTATAGAATAGTTTCCATGGCCACCAAGCAGCGCGGACGCCCCCGCTCCTTCGACCGCGACGAAGCGCTGGAGAAGGCCCTGTACGCCTTCTGGCAGCACGGCTACGAGGCCACCTCCGTCGCCGACCTCACCCGCGTCCTCGGCATCGGCGCGCCGAGCCTGTACGCCGCCTTCGGCGACAAGAAGGCGCTCTTCGACGCCGCCGTCGAGTCGTATACGACGAGCGACAACGGCACGTTCATCGACCGCGCGCTGGCCGAGGAGCCCACCGCCGTCGCCGCCTTCACGCGCATCCTGCGCGAGGCAGCCGTCGGCTACACCGCGCCGGACCGCCCGCGCGGCTGCATGGTGCTCAGCGTCGGCGTGAGCGCCACCACCCCCGAGGTGGTGACCAAGATGCGCGAGCTGCGCGCGATGAACCTCGCGGTCATGACCGCGCGCGTCCAGGCCGACGTGACCGCGGGCGTGCTGCCGCCCGGGACCGACCCGGAGAAGCTCGCGAGCTACGCCGGGGCCGTACTCCAGGGCATGTCCACGCAGGCCAGGGACGGTGCCGACCGGGAGCTGCTCCTGCGGGTGGCGGAGGTCGCCGCGGCGGGCTTCGCGGTGTCGGCGGCGGGTGGCCAAGTCGGTGCGTCCGGGGCGTAGACAGCCGGGAGTGGTCTAGTCCACAATGCTTGTCAGGCTTCCGCCCCTTCCGCACGACGGGGCGGAACGAGGCCCGAGACGTTCTCTGCCCTGACTGCGTCCCGGCCTCCTCACCGGTTGCGACGCCGCGGGGCCGCACACTCCGCGGCGCGCGCGCCGGTGCTTGGCTCCGGGCCGCGGTGCCGGACGGGTTGAGGGTCCCGGTCCAGGCACCGCGGCCCGAAGTGCGTGACGGCCCGCGGCTGCTCCGGCCCGCTGTCGTCGAGGCGGGCTTCGGGTGCTCCGGGGCCTCGCCGGTAGGCTCCAGGTGTGCCGTCCATGAACGAACTCGTCCGCCGGCACACGGCGCTGAGCGAGACCGACCTGGAGTGGCTGCACCTCCTCGTTTCGGAGTGGCAGTTGCTCGCCGACCTGTCCTTCGCCGACCTCGTGCTCTGGGTCCCGACCGTCGACGGCGCCCGCTACGTCTCCGTGGCGCAGATGCGTCCGAACACCGGCCCCACCTCGTACCAGGACGACATGGTCGGCCACACCGTCCCGCGCGGCCGGCGCCCCATGCTCGACGCGGCCCTCGACGAGGGCCGGATCGTGCGCGAGGGCGACCCGGAGTGGCGCGAGGAGGTGCCCGTACGGATCGAGTCCATCCCCGTGCGCCGGGAGAGCCGCGTCCTGGGCGTCATCGCCCGCAACACCAACCTGCTGACCGTGCGCACCCCCAGCAGGCTGGAGCTGACGTATCTGCAGAGCGCGTCCGACCTCGCGCAGATGATCGCCGCAGGTGCGTTCCCCTACCCCGGGCAGCAGGGCGACACGGAGACCTCGCCGCGGGTGGGCGACGGGCTCATCCGGCTCGACGCGGAGGGCATCGTGCAGTACGCCTCGCCCAACGCGCTCTCCGCCTACCACCGCCTCGGCCAGGCCGCCGACCTCGTCGGCCGCCACCTCGGCCAGGCCACCTCGGAGCTGGCCGTCAGCAAGGAGCCGGTGGACGAGGCGCTGGTCAAGCTCGCCAGCGGATGGGCGCCGCGGGAGGCGGAGGTGGAGGGCAACGGCGGCGTCATCCAGTTGCGCGCGATCCCGCTGAAGCCGCGCGGGACGCGCATCGGGTCGCTGGTGCTGCTGCGCGACGTCACCGAGATCCGGCGGCGCGAGCGCGAACTGATGACCAAGGACGCCACCATCCGCGAGATCCACCACCGGGTGAAGAACAACCTGCAGACCGTCGCCGCCCTGCTGCGGCTCCAGTCGCGCCGGCTGGCCGCGGAGGACCCCGACGGGCGGGCGCGGGCGGCGCTGGACGAGGCGGTGCGGCGGGTCGGCTCGATCGCCATCGTGCACGAGACGCTGTCGCAGAACCTGGACGAGACCGTGGAGTTCGACGAGATCGCCGACCGGGTGGTGGCGATGGTGGCGGAGATCGACCCCGGCCGGGTGACGGGGCACCGCACCGGCCGCTTCGGCGTGCTCCGGGCGGAGGTCGCCACGCCGCTGTCCATGGTGCTGACCGAGGTGCTGCAGAACGCGCTGGAACACGGCTTCGGGCCGGGGGACTCGGGGCGCGTGGAGGTCACCGCGCTGCGCTCCAGCGGGCGGCAGGACAGCCGGCTGCTGGTCACCGTGCAGGACGACGGGCGGGGGCTGCCGGAGGGGTTCGACCCGGCGACGTCCGGAAGCCTGGGGCTCCAGATCGTACGCACGCTCGTCGAGGGGGAGTTGGCGGGCACGTTTTCGATGGCGCGGGCGCCGGAGGGGGGCACGCGGGTGGTGTTCGACATTCCCGTGCAACCCGAAAAGCGCTGATGCGCCGGGGGGTGGGCGTACGGAAGTGGACGTCGCGGTTGACGGCCGTGCCCTTCCCCGCGGCGTTCCTGCGGCGGCACGCACCCGCAACGCGGCTCAGGACGCGGGCAGTCGGCCAGCAAAAAGCCCCGGGCCGTCGGCTCCGGGGCTCTCAGGGTGACTCGTGGTGCGGCTCTTGCGGCTGCTGCGCTGCGGCTCGGGGAGAGCGGCGCCGTGGGTCCCACGGCGCCTTCGCGCATCCGGGGGGTGTCGGGTCAGGCGCTTGCCCTGCGCGCCCGGTTGCGGGCGGCGCGGCGCTTCATCGCGCGGCGCTCGTCCTCGCTGAGGCCACCCCAGACACCGGAGTCCTGACCGGACTCCAGCGCCCACTGCAGGCACTGCTCCATCACGGGGCAGCGACGGCAGACGGCCTTGGCTTCCTCGATCTGCAGCAGCGCAGGACCGGTGTTGCCGATCGGGAAGAAGAGCTCGGGGTCTTCCTCGCGGCAAACGGCGCTGTGACGCCAGTCCATGACTGCTCCATCTCTTCGCGTTGCTGTCAGTTGCTTGTGAATGTGAACGCTTTCACGAATCCTCCGACAAGTGAAGGGGTCCGATCAGATTTCCGGTGTGACCTTCAACATGTGGAGGGGGCGAGTGCGCCGGAGGTGGGGTCCCCTGAGGGGAGGCGCTCCGGCCGCCATGAAGAGGTTCGCAAACCTCAGCTTCGGATACAACCCCTTCCGTGAAGTTTCTTTGGATTCCTTGGTCTCAGTTGACTAAGGACCCCACTTCCAGGGGGTGAGGCGCAGCCTAAACGTTCGACTGGAAGGACTTTCGGGCCTTCCACTCACACAATCACACGCAGTGCGCGCCGTACGCCTGTGAAGGTCACGCTCGTACGCAGTCCGAGGTGGTCACCGTCCATCTGGAAGGGCAGTGGGGCCTGTGATTCCAAGGTGAAGTCGGTGAGATCGTGCAGCGACACCGCGTGCTTGCCCTGCGGCCCGCGCTCCGGCGAGGAGGTGAGCAGCTGGGTCCCGTAACGCAGCAGTGACGGGGTGGACAGGCGGGCGAGTCCGAGCACGTCGAGGGCGGTGTCGAAGGACGCGCCGGGGGTCGCGTAGAGGGGGCGGTTGCCCAGGTAGCTCCACGGCGAGGTGTTGCAGACGAGCGAGAGGACGAGGCCCTCGACGGGCTCCTCGGCCGGACGCCGCAGCGTGATCGCGCCGTGCCGCCGGTCGCCCTCGCCGAGCCACTGGCGCAGCAACTGCCGGACGTAGAGCGGGTGCGTGGACTTCTTGCCGCGCTCGCGCTTCTGCTCGACGCGGCCGACGACGCCCGCGTCGAATCCCAGGCCCGCGCAGAACGTGAACCAGCGCGCCGGCGCGCCCTCGTCGTCGGTGTCCGGGGTGCCGGAGGCGAGCCCGAGGCCGACGGTGCGCTCGCTGCCGGAGTGCATGGCGTCGAGCAGGGCGCCGGTGGCCTCGACCGCGTCGTTGGGCAGGCCGAGGGCGCGGGCGAAGACGTTCGTGGAGCCGCCGGGGACGACGGCGAGCCGGGGCAGTTCGTCGGGCGCGGGGCCGCGGTGCAGCAGGCCGTTGACGACCTCGTTGACGGTGCCGTCGCCGCCGAGGGCGACGACGACGTCGACCTCGCCGCTGTCCGCCGCGTGCCGCGCGACGTCGCGGGCGTGGCCCCGGTACTCGGTGGTGACCGTCTCCAGCTTCAGGTCGCTGGCGAGTGCGTGGATCAGCACGTCGCGGGTCCGGGCACTGGTGTCGGTGGCGGCGGGGTTCACCACGAGGAGCGCACGCATGGCATGCAGGTTACCTACCGAAAAGTAGAGGGGCCCAGCCCTGGCGCAGCGGGCGCCGGGGCCCCAGTAGGCTGGAGAGCATGAGCGGAACGCAGGGCCGGGGCGGGCGGAAGCAGGCGGCCCGGTCCGGGCGGGAGAA